>JBEBBK010000035.1:0-8533 GCA_041158405.1 Pseudomonadota bacterium | reverse complement strand
GCTGAGCGTACTGCAGTGGATCAGGCCATGGCAATATTACAAAGCACGCTATCCTCAGAGGAAGATAGCGATGTATTACGGCGCGCTGTTGATGTTGCTGCTAAAGCAACCGATGATTTTGCGCAAAAGCGCATGAATGCAAGTATTCAAAAGGCCTTAACCGGCAAAAGCGTTTCCGAAATTTAATTAAACGATTGAGATCAAGCAATGACCCAAATTGTGATTTTGCCGCACACTGAATACTGCCCCGAGGGCGCAGTGCTCGAAGTTTCTCCTGGTACAAGCATTTGCGAAGCCTTACTGGAAAACGATATCCCCATTGAGCATGCGTGCGATATGGTATGTGCCTGCACTACCTGCCACGTGATCGTGCGTGAAGGCTTTAAAAGCCTCAATGAGCCCGATGAAAATGAGGAAGATTTGCTTGATCGGGCATGGGGACTCAATCCCTTATCACGCCTTTCCTGCCAGGCCATTATTGCGAAAGATGACCTGGTGGTTGAGATACCAAAATACTCAATCAACCACGCCAAAGAAAATCATTAAGGGCGCCTGAATTAAATATTCTAGTATTTTATGTAAGTATGCTTAAGAATTGGGCTTTGATAGCAGCCGTAATGCTTTGCCTTCCATGCCGCTTCCGTTCTAATAAACCCACTTTTCGATAAATGGTTTTTCCTGGCAAGGTATGAATGCGTAGGCGCTGATCATGCTTCCAGTCAACGTTGGCTAATTGCGGGATGATGGAGTAGCCAAGACCTTGCCTAACCAGTTCAATAATGGCTTCTACGGAATTGATTTCCATGCCTTCATTGATTGCAAGCTTGTTCACTTTTATCGTTTGATCAACCAAATGACCAGTCCATGTTTTTCGCTCGAAACGAATAAAGGGTAAGTTTTTTGGTATGGCTTCGTCGCTTATGGTTGATCGACTCCGTTTTTGGCTTGTTTGCGGCAGTATGAGAACCATAGGTTCTTTATATAGCTCAGTCCATATGGTGTTTTGGGGTAGCGCAAACGGCGACTCGGTAACGATGGCTGCATCCAGCTTTCCGTCAATGACTTGCTCGAGAAAGTCGCTCGATAATCCAGCAATCAATTTAACTTCCAGTTCAGGGTAGTTACGTTTTAATTCGTCCAATGCCTTGCCAAAATGACCCATCAGGGTTGAGACTAATGCGCCCAGCACAATGGTGCCGCTCAATTCATTTTTGAGGCCGCTCCCCAAGGATTCATATCCCGCAATGATGTCCTGGATCGGCTCAATGAGGGCTCTGCCATGGTTGTTTAATACCAAGGACCGCTTATTGCGATCGAATAAGGCCACGCCAATTTCTGCCTCCAAGTGCTGCAATTGTTGACCAGCAGCGGCGGCTGTAAGGCCGATTTCCCGGGCAGCGGCAGCAACACTGCCATGGCGGCTAATGGCTATGAAGTTTTTAAGGACGCGAATGCTGGACATGGACTCATTATAGTAAAGAATTACTTTATCTCGATTAAAAAACAATTCGATTTATTATTTACTATACCCCGATATAATTTTGGCATGTCTAAAGTGAACCTGAAAGTCAAAGTCTGGCGTGGCGCCGAGCAAGGCGAGTTTGTTGAATACCTTGTGCCACGCAATTCCAATCAAACCGTGCTCGATGTGGTGACCTATATTCAGCGTAAATTAGATCCAACGCTGAGCTATCGATTTGCGTGCCGTGTTGGCATGTGTGGTTCTTGTGCGATGACGGTCAATGGAGTGGCTCGCTGGACCTGCCGTACCCATGTAGCAAAGATTGTCGAAGGCGATTCACTCGAAATCGCCCCCCTGAATAATTTGCCTGTGATTAAAGACCTCGCAACCGATATGCGTGAGTTCTTCAACAAGTGGAAAGGCGCGGTTGGCTTCTTTAAGGGCGAGCAAACGCGCCACGATGATTTTGCTATCGTCAAGCCAGATTCGGAGGAGCGGCAGTTGGCCAATGCGGGTATTGAATGCATTGGCTGTGCCGTCTGTTATGCATCGTGTGATGTGGTGGCCAGTCGTTCGAATTATTTGGGACCGGCCGCACTCAATCGAGCCTGGACCCTGACCAACGATGTGCGTGATACTCAGCAATTGGATCGACTGCGTGCCGTAGCCGGTGACGCGGGTTGCCATACTTGCCATACGCATGGAAGCTGTACGGAGCGCTGCCCGAAGCAGCTAGAGCCGACTGCTGGCATTTCTGGACTGAAAAAACTGGTGGCTAGGGCTGCTGTGCGCGGTACAAAGTGGGGCAAGTTGTGAGTACTTCGATGCACAGCAGTGCGGTATTGCAAGCAAAGCTTTGGTATGCCCAGCGCATCAGTGCCATGGTCTTGGGTTTATGCGTGGCAGTTCACTTATTTATTATGTTTTATGCCATCCGCGGCGGCCTTACTGCCGGTGAGATCTTAGGCCGCACTCAGGGAAATTGGTTCTTTGCCATTTTTTATGAAGTCTTTGTTTTGGCCTGTTTAGTACATGCGCCGATTGGCTTGGCCAATATTTTGCGTGAAAACTTCCCGCGCTCACCCGGGGTGAGTGTACTTCCCTGGGTCTTGGCGACCCTAATATTGGGATTGGGAACTACGGCCGTGATTGGTGTCTTTACTGGCGGAGTAGGTCGATGAGCAATAGACCAACGCTGGATCACCGCGCTAAGTCGCATCTGTCTTATTTCATTTATATGGCGCACCGGATTTCAGGATTATTGCTGGCCTGTTTTTTGCCCATCCATTTCTTTTTATTGTCCCAGTCCCTATTTGGGGCCGATGAGCTTGATCACTATTTAAAGCTGACTGATTTTTGGGCAGTGAAAATCGGTGAGTGGGGTTTGGTTACTCTATTAACAATTCATTTGGTGGGCGGGGTCCGCCTCCTCATGATTGAGTTTGGAACATGGCGCGGATTACGTAAGGGCTGGATTCAGGCAGCCATCGTTCTCTCGATTATTTCTGGCCTTTTATTTTTAGCCTTAGCGGGCTAATTGGGATCAATATGCAGCTACAGATGAGCTTAGTAGAAGAGGCATGCAAGGAGCTATATATCCGTGCATTAAAAAAATTACCAGACGACGTAAAGCAAGGCATCGATCGTTTGAATCAATCTGAGACTGATCAGCGTGCTCAAGTTGTTTTGCAGACCATGGTGACCAATATCGCCGTAGCAGAGCGAGAAGATAATTTACTGTGCCAGGATACGGGTCTGCCGATCTATAACGTCAAGATTGGCCGTAATGTTGAATTCGATGGCATGGCATTGAAGGCCGCCATTCGTAAAGGGTGCGAAAGGGCTACTACGGAGTATCCACTCCGCTCTTCGGTGGTGCATCCCATCACCCGCAAGAATAACCATACCTCCTGCGGTATTGACATGCCGGCAATACACCTTGATTTCAGTCCTGACAATGAGGTTGTTGAGATCGAAATGATTCCGAAGGGCAGTGGTTCAGAAAACAACTCCTATCTGAAGATGGCCATTCCTGCAGAAGGTATTTTGGGTGTTAAAGCATTTGTCATTGAGAGTGTTGTTGCCTCGGGTGGAAAAACCTGCCCACCCACCATCGTTGGTGTCGGTGTTGGCGGAACCTCGGATCAGTGTGTGGCTATGGCTAAGCGCGCTGCTACACGCCCAATTGGGAGCGCCTGTGCCGATGCAGAGGGTGCAAAGCTTGAGCAAGAACTGAGTGCAGCGGTTAATCGCCTCGGCATTGGGCCGCAAGGATTAGGTGGTGATGGCACCGCGTTTGCAGTGCATGTCGAATTGGCTGCAACCCACATTACGATGAACCCGGTAGCCGTCAATATGCAATGCCATTCGGCTAGGCGTGCGCGAGCTACCTTTACGCCGCATGGTGTTGAGTACGGGTTTTAGGAAAATCAATGGCACACTACTATTTACCCACCCCTGTAAGCGAAGCCGATATCCGCCGCTTAAAAATCAACGATACGGTAACGCTACAAAATACACTGTTTGGTATTCGGGACGCAACCCAGATTCACATGTTTGATCACGGTCGCAAGACTAAGTTTGATTTGACTGGCCACGCCGTCATTCATACTGCTCCCAATGTCCGTAAGGTAGCAGTCAGCGCTGAATTTCCAGCGGGGTACGAGGGTATTTGCATCGGTACGACGACATCCGATCGGATGGAGCGCTTTACCCGCCCCCTCATGACCCAGAATGGTGTGCGCATGATCGTCGGTAAAGGCGGGATGCGTGAGGGCTCCTCCGAGGCATTTGCAGAGCTCGGCGGTGTGTACTTGGCGATTATTGGCGGCACGGCCGCCCTAGAAACTACCTGGATTGAGCAAATCGAAGACGTCGATATGGATGACCTTAATCCAGAGTCGCTCTGGCGCTTTAAGATTCGTGATTTTGGCCCGCTATTGGTAGCGATGGATAGCCATGGTGGCAGCATCTATCAAGAAGTTAAAAGCGACGTTGCGCGAAACAAGGTTGATGTACTCAAAAGCTTAGGAATCGAATCATGAATGCGCCCCTCAACATAAAAACCCTTGAAACGGACATCTTAATTTTGGGTTCCGGTGGAGCGGGTCTTTTTGCGGCACTCCACGCGCATCAAACCAGCCCCAATTTACACATTACGATTGCGGTTAAAGGCCTTTTGGGTAAGTGCGGTTGCACGCGCATGGTGCAAGGCGGGTATAACGTGGCCTTGGCCGAAGGTGATTCGGTAGAGCGCCACTTTATGGATACCATCGAAGGTGGTAAATGGTTATGCGATCAGGATTTAGCCTGGACCCTAGCGAGTATTTCAGTGGAGCGCATTCGAGAGCTTGAGAATGAGCTGGGATGCTTTTTTGATCGCAACCCCGATGGCACGATTCATCAAAAGGCATTCGCAGGACAGACGTTTGATCGCACTGTGCACAAAGGTGATTTAACCGGCATTGAAATTATCAACCGTTTGGCTGAGCAGGTATGGGCACGCGGCATTCATCGCCTCGAGGAATACCGTGCTGTGGAATTAATTCATAGCGAAGATGGTAAATCACTGGCAGGCGTTTTAATGCTGGATATGCAGACTGGTGAATTTACATTAGTGCGTACTAAGGCAGTATTGCTTGCCACTGGCGGCGGTCCAACCATGTACAAATACCACACCCCCTCGGGTGACAAGAGTTGCGATGGTCTTGCGATGGCACTCCGAGCGGGTTTGGTGCTGCGCGATATGGAAATGGTGCAGTTTCACCCAACCGGACTTTTGGCGGGGTCAGATACGCGCATGACAGGGACCGTTTTGGAAGAGGGCTTACGGGGTGCTGGCGGTTATTTACTCAATGGTAATAAAGAGCGCTTCATGGGTAATTACGATTCGCGCAATGAGCGCGCAACGCGCGATATTGTCTCGCGGTCAATTAATTCCGAGATTCGGGCAGGGCGGGCAACGCCCAATGGTGGCGTCTATATTCAGATGAGTCATTTGGGTCCCGATACGGTCCGCAAATTGTTTAAAGGGATGGTTGAGCGCTGTGCCGATAGTGGCTTTAACTTAGCCGAGGACATGGTCGAGGTTGTTCCAACCGCCCATTACATGATGGGAGGCCTAGTATTTAAGCCAGATTGCAGCACCGATTTGCCTGGCTTATTTGCAGCTGGTGAAGATACGGGCGGAGTGCATGGCGCCAACCGTCTTGGCGGCAATGGCGTGGCTAATTCCACTGTATTTGGCGGTATTGCCGGGGATGTCATGGCAAAGTGGGTTGTCAATCAGCCCTTGGCCGAGTGCAATATGGCGGAAGTGATCGCCAGTATCGAGGCGCATGAGGCGCCACTTAAGCGTGAACCGGGGGATATTGAGCTGATACGCGATGCGCTAGCCGAAGTGATGTGGGATGACGTTGGTATTTCACGTACTAAAGAAAGTTTGCAGCGGGCCCGTATAAAATTGGATGACTTGGATCGCTCCTTAAATCAGATGGGTGTTGGTGATTTACAGCGCGCATACAACCTGACATGGCAAGATTGGATGAATTTACGCAATCTGATTTTGGTAAGCAAGTCCGTTACAGAGGCTGCAATTGCTCGAGAAAATTCTCGCGGAGCCCATTACCGTGAGGACTTTCCGGAGCCTGGCGACCTAGATACATCGTACTTTACTGCGGTGAAGCTATTCAATGCGCAGTTAACGATTGAAAATAGACCGGTATTGTTTAATCGCGTAAAGCCCGGTGAGACTATTCTGGTTGAGGAATTGGTTTAATTTCCACTCAATACGCAGAAGGTAAATTATCTTAGAATTTCTGCAGCCCATACCGCTAACGCTTGCGGTAATCATCATCTTTTGCGCCTATTTTATTTTTGGCGTAGCTGGATTTGGCACGTCTATCGTTGCTGTCCCTTTATTGGTTCAGATCTATCCATTAACAACGGTAGTTCCCATGATGGTTCTAATGGATATTTGCGCCTCTATTTATTTGGGTAGGAAATCTTCGAACGAGGCAGATAAAAAGGAACTGCTTTGGCTCTTCCCATTTTCCTTGGTGGGTATGGTAATTGGTATTACCTTACTGCTTAATGCGCCCAGCGAGCCCTTGCTGATTGTTCTCGGAATATTTGCTGGAGCCAATGGAATCAGGGTGCTCACGAAGAAAAAGGTGGAGCTCCGGACACCTATTTCTAAATGGTGGGCAATGCCTTTCGGTTTTTTTGGTGGCATCTTTACTGCACTATTCGCTACCGGTGGAGCAATTTATGCATCCTATTTGGAAATGCGCATGAGGGATCTGCGCATGCTCAGGGCAACCATGGCTTTTGCAATTTTAATTTTGACGGGGATGCGATTTGTATTCATGCTCGTGTCTGAACTACTCTTGCATTTGGATATCGTGGTGTTGGCCATCTGCATGCTTCTGCCGATGTTTATTGGCTTATGGGTTGGCACAAAAGTGCATAGTAAATTAAGTAGTTCACATATCCTCAGAATCTATGGAAGCATTCTGCTTTTTTCCGGATCGATGCTGTTGTTGAAGGAAGTTCCGAAACTAGTCAGGATCTCGTGAAATCACTTTGTTGGGGTTCATGATGCAAAGCGGGTCTAAACTTTTTTTAATAGCCCTCATTAAAGTCATTTCAACAGAAGATTTACGCTCGTTTAACTCTGTCACCTTGGCCTGCCCAATGCCATGTTCAGCCGAAAAAGATCCGTTGTGTAGATACACTTGGTCGTGTACCAGCTGATTTATCTGATTCCGTCTATTTTCTAAGAGTGCAGATACTTCAAGATTTATACCTACTATGTTGTAGTGCAGATTGCCGTCTCCTACATGACCAAAGACAATAATTTCGATATCAGGCCAAGATTCTTTTAGCCTTGCGTCCGTAGTTTGGATAAAGGCACTCAATTCTGAAATCGGGAGAGAGATGTCATGTTTTATGACAATTCCAAGTTGGAGTTGGGCTTCTGGGATGGCCTCCCGAATTCCCCACATTGTTTTAGATTGCTGAATAGAGTCGGCCACAATGCCATCTAAAACCAGCGTGGAATCCATAGCGTTCATCAATAGATTTTGAAGATCTAATCTAACCTTGTCTTCCGACTCCATGCTTGAGAGCTCGATTAAAACAATCCAATCGGCATCATCTTGCAATAGCTGCTGAGCCAAAACAAATCGATCGGAGACTAATTCAATTGCTCGGCTTGAAATCAATTCAAATGCGGTTAAATCGGCGCTGCAGACTTTTTGCACTTGCTGTAGTAGGGCAATGCTCGATGCAACATTATTCACCTTTACAAGCACTGTGACCTTTGTTTTAGGCAATGGAAATACTTTCAAGGTAGCGGCAGTAATGATGCCAAGCGTCCCTTCTGATCCAATAAAGAGGTCTTTTAATGAATAGCCGGTATTGTCTTTTCGAAGACCCCGTAGCCCATTCCAGATTTCACCATTTGCGGTAACGACTTCAAGACCTAAAGTCAGGTCTCGCATATTCCCATACCGGAGAACTTGAACTCCGCCTGCATTGGTGGCTAAATTTCCCCCAATCGTGCAACTTCCTTCTGCAGCTAAACTGAGGGGGAAAAGCCTATTTTGTAAAATGGCGGCTTCTTGCACATGCTTTAGTACGGCTCCAGCACCCACGGTAATGGTTGAATTTTCTAGGTCTAGCGCCTGAATCTGATTCAATCGACGCAGGCAGATAACGACAGCATGTCCGCTTTTATCCGGAGTTGCTCCGCCGCAAAGGCCGGTATTTCCTCCTTGGGGGACCATCGGCACTCGATGGTGTTTGCATATCTTGACAATGGCCCCGACTTCGTTGGTATTTTTTGGCCGCAGGACAGCCAATGCATTTCCCTTGAAGCGCTTGCCCCAATCTATTAAATAAGGGGCTTTATCCTCATCCTTGCTCAGTACGTATTCTTCTCCGATAACATCGGTAAACTCCGCAAGGAGAGGATTGGTACTCTCGTCCAACCTAAGCCCTTCGAATATTTGGGGCCGGCACCCCATCGATCATGATGTTTAGGCAAGATGGCAATTTACTGACGATGGC
>JBEBBK010000034.1:0-8674 GCA_041158405.1 Pseudomonadota bacterium | reverse complement strand
GGGATCCATACAAAAGCAATATCTTTGGCGGATTGCTAAGCAACGGTTTGCCTTGAATTTCATCTAGATTTGGCTGTTTAAAGAGTGCTGGATCGATATTGGGGAGGTCGGTCATGATTGAATAGTAATGAAAATCCTTGAAATAGCTCAAATATTCTATAAAAACTAAATTTCATAGAATTGTCATAATAATTCTATTATTATCGAAATATGAAAAATAAAGAAGCCGTAAGCGCATTTCTAGCTCTTGGACAAGAGTCCCGCTTAAATGTTTTTCGCTTGATTGTTCAGCGGGGCGATGTGGGGTTGACGCCGACTCAAATTATTGAAAAGCTAGGCATTCCCAATGCGACCTTGAGTTTTCATTTAAAAGAGTTATATCAATCTAATTTGATTACGGTAGAGCGTCAAAGTCGCAATCTTATCTATCGCCCAAATGCGAAGTTGGTTCAAAACCTCAGTGAGTTCTTATTGGACAACTGTTGCGGCGGCAAGCCCTGTACACCTGTTAAATCCTCTAAAAAGGTTAAAGCACTATGAAGCAATACAACATACTCTTTTTATGCACTCATAACTCAGCCCGTTCCGTTCTTGGTGAAGCGTTGGCATCCACCCATCCAAGCGGACTTTTCATTGGCCACTCCGCAGGTTCAACTCCAGGCACATCAGTGAATCCATTTGCTAGAGAGTTGGCTCTCGAAATGGGCTATAGCGATTCCAACTTGCGTAGTAAGAGTTGGGACGAGTTTGGTTTGCCTACTGCGCCAAAGATGGACTTCATCATCACTGTTTGTGACAATGCGGCCGGTGAGCAATGCCCATTTTGGCCTGGTAATCCAGCCACAGCACACTGGGGATTTCCTGACCCCTCACAAGTTGCGGGTTCGGATGCTGAAAAACGCCTGGCATTCATTGAGGTCAAAAATGGCTTAAAGAAACGCATTGATTTCTTGGCCAGTCTGCCCCTTGAAAAACTGGACTCATTGGCCCTAAGAGAGATTCATACAAAAGCGTGAGAAGTTATATCAGCGAGTTTGTAGGCACAGCCCTGCTATTAGCAATAGTGGCGGGCTCTGGCTTTATGGGTGAATCATTAGGAGCAGGCAACGCCGCAGTTGCCTTACTTGGTAATAGCATTGCTACTGGGGCAGGGCTCTACGCTTTAATTGTTTTACTGGGGCCCATCTCGGGCGCTCACTTTAATCCGGTTGTCACATTGATGTTTTGGAAGCTAGGCCATCTAGATCTAAAAAAGATGTTGGGTTATTGGGCATGCCAATTTACTGGAGCTATCAGTGGAATATGGCTCACACATATCATGTTCAGCTTACCCCTCATTCAAGAATCAACAAAAGCTAGAACAGGATTAGGGATATGGGTAAGTGAATTGGTAGCAACGCTCGTATTGCTCTCAGTGATATGTATTGGCGACAAGCAAGCCAAAGATAAAGTACCCATGTTAGTTGCATTAACAGTAACAGCAGGCTATTGGTTTACGTCATCTACCTTCTTTAGCAATCCAGCAGTAGCGGTGGCTAGAAGCCTTACAAATACCTTTGTTGGCATTGCTCCATCCAGCGTATTTGGATTTGTTGTGGTTGAAGTCATTGCGGCATTGTTGTTTGTAGGGTTTCTTGCTCTCATGATGCCGAAGGCAGAGAAGGCGTATATGAGAGGTCTTTGATCCACCAATTTTGCATCACTTCCTTTTTATTCCCAGAGATGATGTTTTATCGTCATCATTCGACCACTCTAGTAATGCAATGATTCAGGCTAAATAATCTATACTTAGTAAGCTCCAGTTCGAGCGGTAATGTTGCTATTGGCGTAGGTCGCACGCTCCAATCGTGCTGGGTAGGCCAGTCGAGATTAAATTAAACATTTAGGCCATATCTAATGACGAAATTACTTCTATTCAGTGTTGTATTGACTGCCACAGTCCTTGTGGGCTGCAAGGGTGAGGATGCGTTAGCAAAATGCGTTCAAGGAAATATTAATTCTGATATTGAGAGCGGGAAGCTCAAAAAGACAGATTCAGCGGCAATCAAACAATTTGAGCAAATGCATAGAGCAACTTGCATTGAAAATATGAACCCAAAGGCCTATTAAATACGAACGCTTCGGTTTTGGCTTCGTGTATTTATTTTCTAAAGCAGTCAGCAATCAATCATCGCCTAGATTTAGAGCGCTGCTCTAAACAAAGGCCATAACTACTCAAAAACAAAGTCACTCCATTGAGTAGGTGCCATAACCAATGCGAACCACCAATCGAGTCACACAAGGGCATATCCAGTTGACGGTTTAGAAGGGAGGCTGGAAAAACAATAACCGCTAGCCATAAGAATCTAGCCGCTGCCTTATTTGAATATTGGGTTACCAAAGCAAACATCACCAGCGCCAACCAAGCGCCTAGGTACATACCGGAGGGCAGCCATGGAAGAGCGGGCTTTAAGTAAGTTATGAGTAATTGAGCCAAAACAATGCTCACGATGAGCATTAGGACGGATCCCAGCTGAATCGACAGCGAGTTTCTCGACCACTGCTTTGGAATCAGAAATGCAAAGGTCGCTAAAAATAGAGCAATTGCCAAGACATCCAGAAGGCCAGTCAGGCGATTGGCAAAAGTATGAAAACTAAAACTACCTAGGCCAATCAGGATTACTAAGACAGCCATCAGGGTAGAGTGGGACGTTTTTAAGCGCCAAAGGAAAAATCCCGCAACGATAAATGACAGATTGCTAATGGCATTAATGGGCTCGGCCCAAAAACTGGCATCCAAGCGCTCACAATAGATATCTACAGAATTAAACCAAGCATTCATGGTGTCATCTCAATTGGCTAATCAATGCATCCACTCGACAATAACGCCTCTTTTAAAGGAAAAATGTGTAAAAAAGCGATTTATTCTACATTTATGAGTATTGGGGGTTGACCTCTTTATTCAATGTGCTTATTGTCAGCAGAACATATACCCACAAAATCAATATGTCTTTTATTGCATCTGCCCGAGCGGCCGCATACCGTAACTTTTGTGATACAGAGAATAAGAACACTTCTTCTTTGCGTTTTGAGTCGTTCATTACCTGGCTCATCATTGCAAATCTGTTCGCACTGGTATTGGAGCGTATTCCAGCGTTTTACGTTGGGCATGAAGATGCATATGATTTATTTGATCGCTTATCAATATATATCTTTACTGCTGAATATGCGCTAAGGCTGTTTGCGGCAAGCGGAGATCCACGTTTTGCAGGAAAACGGTTTGCAACGGTGCGGCACGCGTTGACTCCGTTTGCTCTGATTGATGCGCTAGTCATTTTCCCGTATTGGCTGCAAATGCTGGGTTTGATCAATTTAGATCTACGCGCTCTCAGGGCCTTACGCTTACTTCGCTTACTCAAATTACTACGGGATATTATTCCTGCAGTCAGTGCTTTTCGGCGAGCCAATGCAGGTAGGACTCCGCGTCAAAAAATATATGCATTGATGAACGATACGCCAACATCTGGCCGCTTGCATAAGCAAATTGATTTTATTCTTGTTCTTTTTATTATCACCAGCGTCATTGCTGTATTTCTGGAGACGGTCCCTGAAATTTATGGGCCGCTCAAGAATGAATTTCATTATTTTGATTTATTGACTATATTTATTTTTACAGTCGAGTACCTACTGCGTTTATATTCGGCGCCAGAAGGCAGTGAAGAAGGTTCAGAAAATGGCACTGGCCGATGGGCATGGGTGAAACGACCAAGTTCACTTATTGATTTAATCGCAATCTTGCCATTTTATTTGCAATTTTTAATTACAGTCGATCTTCGTTTTATACGGGTTTTCCGGGTTCTGCGTATTTTAAAACTGACGAGATATAACTCAGCCATCTCAACTTTTATATCGGTGATGAAGCGAGAGCGTGCGGCATTTATGTCGGCTATGTTTATTGTGGTGTTGATAACCGTTTTGTCGGCCGCTATTGTGTATACGGTTGAGCATGCGGTACAGCCAGATAAGTTCGACACAATGGTGCGAGCACTTTACTGGGCTGTGATTACCTTGGCCGGCGTTGGTTATGGCGATATCACGCCAGTGACGCACATTGGCCAAGCATTCACGATGGTACTTTCGCTTTTGGGTATTGGTATTGTTGCCTTGCCAGCGGGTATTTTGGGATCCGCGTTTTCCGACCAATTGCAACAACAGCGTGAGCAGATGATTCATGACATTGAGGCGGCCCTTGAAGATGGCATATTGTCAACAGAAGAAGAGGCAGAGTTAGAGCAAGAGCGAATTCGATTACACATTTCAGAGAAGCAATTTGCGCTCATGAAAAGCCGCGCCATGTCTCGCCATGCTGCCGATTTTTCCATTGAAAAGGTAGTGCATACCGCCGCAACCGATATCAGTCGATTGCGCGAAACATTAAAAGGGATGCCTGCGGATCAGGTTTTTGCGGAGATAAGAAAATTAAACTTACCAGAATCCGAGCAGGCTGCGTTACGCGTGCTTTTAAACTAATGGCAATTTCCTTTCTGTTTTTAGGGCCCACGCTACAATCGCGCTAGGTAGTTAACCCCCTCAATCTATGTTGCCCATTTTGTACTCCTATCGCAGGTGCCCTTATGCAATGCGCGCTCGCATGGCCTTGCAATACGCCGGTATTGAGGTTGAGCACAGGGAGATTGACTTGCGTAATAAGCCGCCATCGATGTTGATGGCATCCCCAAAAGGGACGGTTCCAGTGCTCATTGCGGGTGATCTTGTTCTAGATCAAAGTTTAGAGATCATGCGATGGGCATTGCGGCAATCTGATCCCGATAACTGGGGCGAGATGGATGACGTTGCTGCTCAAATTTGGATTGAACGGAATGATGGCCCATTTAAGGTATTACTAGATCAATACAAGTACCCAAATCGGCATCCCCAGCTAGATCAAGACGACGTGCTTGATGCTGCAATCGCGCTGATGCTAAAGCCGCTGGATGAAGTTCTGGAGTCGAATGACTATGTCTTAGGCAATAAGCAGCATTGGATTGATGTTGCCATCTTTCCATTTATCCGGCAGTTTTCAATGGTCAACCCTGAGCAGTTTGAGCAATTGCCGCTCTCAGCCCTAAAAAAATGGCTGGCTCAATATCTCCAATCCGAGCTATTCAATGCCGTCATGTCTAAACATCCAACTTGTATTGATTGACCAAAGAACAGCCAATTCAATGTAGAGCAATTTAGGGTGGGGCAGTTTTAGACTTTGGTTTTGCTTTTCTTGGCCTATACAGATTGAAGTGTTTTTAGTTGAATCACAAAACGTCCAGCCTGACTATTTGAAATCAGAATGCCAAACTCAATCACATCAGCAAAGGATAGGGTGGGCGCATCAATGGCTTGCCCGCGCAAGGTGGGTTTAAATTGATTTAAACTAAATTGATGCGTTTGCCAGCTAGGTTCTGCAATGAAATCGGCTGCATAGTTCACCCGTGGCGCTAATGCAGTTCGTAAGACGAGCTTGTATTGCTTGCCATCCCCTTTGGCCAATAGCTCAATTCGTTGAGTTCCTTGGGGAAACTGGGTCAATGAACGCATGGAGGCAAAGCCGCCGTTATTTTCAAGCGAAACTAAGCCTTCAAAATACATCCCCTGCGCATCTTGGCGAAGGGCCGATTGCGATATCCCTCCCATCACGCCATCATTCACAATCCAGCAATCGCGCATCGTATTAGGCTTAGTGAAATCCATGCGGGTTCCTTGTGCGTGTGATGGTTTTGCCCAATACAAAAATAAAAGACTGCAAGTGCAAAGAAAGTGTCGTCTTGGGTTTATAACAAAGCACCTCGAGCCGCAATTGGCCAAATCGCTTCCACCGTATCACCCCGCACACAAATGATGTCGTCATACAAGTTGACGGTGGGATCGCAATGACCTGGGATGAGCATGATGGCATCTCCGAGCTTGAGTGGTGAGTTTGCGGTGAGCTCGAGCACGCCATGCTCATCCGAGGCCTTGAGGTAGGTTGCATCGGTACGTTGCCAGACTTGGGGCATCCCAGAATCCACACTCGATGCTTTCAAACCGGCATCGACTACCGCGCGGCCTTGGCTTGGATGACTGAGTATGGCTGTTTTGATAAACAAGGCATGCTCAAACGCTAAGTCACGTGCATCGCGCTGGTTTTTGGCATAGTCACGGTCCATCAAGATATAGGAGCCTGCTTGCACCTCATTGAAAATGGATGAACTTCCTTCCAGCATGACCGAGCCAGTACCAGCGCCTGTAATTCGTTCTACCGTGATGCCTGCTTTTTCAACCGCCGCTTTCGCCTCGGCTGCTTTTGCACATACTGCGGCAATTGCGCTTTGCCGCTCATTCGGAAGGCGATAGTGCTGCGCGCTGCCGTGGTAGCACTGCAAGCCCATGAAGTTTAAGTAGGGCGCCTCATCAATTTGACGGGCCAGGGCAACTACCTGCTCAATCGAGGTGGCACCACACCGGCCCATTCCTACATCCACTTCAATATAGGCATCGATCTTGATTTTACGTGCAGCGCTAGCTTGTGCAAAGGCAGTAACTTGATCCTCGTGATCGACCAAGATACCAATGCGTGCCTGCTTGGCTAAATCAAGTGCATGGGCTACTTTCTTTTCTCCGACCACTTGATTGGTGATCAGAATATCCTTTACGCCTGCTGCGACAAAGACCGCTGCCTCACTGACTTTTTGACAACAGATGCCGACTGCGCCCGCCGCAATTTGGCGCAATGCAATTTCTGGGCACTTGTGGCTTTTGGCATGGGGACGTAAGCGAACACCGCTACCCGACAGCGCCTCTTGCAGGAGGCTTAGATTGCGCTCAAAGGCATCCATATCCAGAATCAACGCTGGCGTATCGATTTGATCAACGCGATCGCCGGCGCGGGCTGCTTGCCAAGGTGCCATGGTGAAATCCACTCTTAAAACTCGATTTTAGGGTATTTCTGATTAAAACTGGCTTCCTAGCGGCGCAAAGCGTAAGCCGTCATCAAATTGACACGAATGCATTTGATCATAGGATTATTCACAAAGGACGCCGTATGAACGAATTCAATGATCCAGTTGTAAATCCACTTTACGATTCCAGCACGCACATCGCCTCTCTTCCTTGCCGCCGCCACTTTTTAAAGTCAAGCGCTGCTTTGTTGGCCGTGCTCAGTCCGATTTATGGTTCGGCACAAGGATTGCCTAAGACAGTCTGGGGAAAATCCCCTCGATTTACGTTTGAATCGGTAGGCCTTGAGCGTTCCAGCGATGGTATTGCGGTACCTAAAGGCTACCGTTGGTCGGTAGTAGCAGCATGGGGCGATCCCATCAACGGCAGGTTTCCGGTGATTTCCTATGACGTAATTAATACCCCGCAGCAACAGGCTAAGCAATTTGGTATGCACCACGATGGTTGTGCATTCTTTCCTGATGCAGGCTACGCAGATCGTGGCTTATGGGTAGTCAATCACGAGTACACCGACGATGGTTTATTGCACCCCGATGGCATGAAAACCTGGTCAGCTGAAAAGGTAGAAAAGAGTCAGGCTGCGCATGGCGTTACCGTTGCGCAGATTCAAAAACAAGCCAATGGCCAGTGGCAAGTGATATCAAGCCCACTCGCGCGGCGCATTACAGCCTATACCCCCTGTGCGATTTCCGGGCCCGCAGCTGGAAACCCACGCATGCAAACCGCATTTGATCGGCAGGGCAAGCTGGTATTGGGCACTTTAAACAATTGCGCGAATGGCGTGACGCCTTGGGGTACGTATTTAACCTGCGAAGAAAACATCAATGGTTACTTTGTAAAAACAGGTGCGCCCACCAAGGAAGAGCAGCGCATTGGTATTAATGCCAAAGGCTTTGGTTACCGTTGGCAGGAGTTTGATGCCCGTTTTAATGCTGACCTGCACCCCAATGAGGCCAATCGCTTTGGTTGGGTAGTCGAGATTGATCCGCGCAATCCAGATAAAGCGCCAGTAAAACGAACTGCCTTAGGCCGTTTTAAACACGAGGGCGCAGCGGTCACATTGGCTAAAAATGGCCGAGTGGTGATTTATATGGGCGATGATCAACGCGGTGAATACGTTTATCGCTATGTGAGTAAGAATGCCTATCAAGCGAATCGACCCGAACTGAATCAATCCCTCTTGGATGAAGGCACTTTGTATGTAGCTCAGTTTACGGAGGGCGGTAAGGGCCGTTGGATGCCGTTGGTTCATGGGCAGGGGGGTTTAACCGCAGCCAACGGCTTTCCGGATCAAGCCTATATTCTGATCGAGGCGCGCCTTGCAGCAGATCATGTCGGCGCAACCCCATTAGACCGTCCAGAATGGGTTGCTGTACATCCAAGCGCAGGCGATGTGTATTTAACCCTTACCAACAATAACCAGCGCGGTAAGGAGTTCCCGCTCAATGCTGCTAATCCACGGGCCAACAATGCCATGGGCCACATTATTCGCTGGAAGCCTAATCAGCTCGATGCAGCGAGTGATCAGTTTGAATGGGAAATTTTTGTTTTGGCCGGCGATCCAGAACTACAAGACCCGAATCAAAAAGGGAATATTCGGGGCGATGTATTTGGTTCTCCCGATGGCTTATGGTTTGATCCACGTGGCATGCTGTGGATGCAGACCGACATTGCATCGAGCGCACTTGGCAAAGGTCCTTATGCC
>JBEBBK010000033.1:0-8695 GCA_041158405.1 Pseudomonadota bacterium | reverse complement strand
GCCGCGACCGCGGCGGCAGAGCCGCCAGATGAGCCGCCAGCCACGCATGCTGAGTTCCATGGGTTAAGAACCGGACCAAAGGCGGAATTTTCATTGGAGGAGCCCATCGCAAACTCATCCATATTGGCTTTACCCAAACAAACCATGCCAGCGCCGCTTGGATTTTGTTCGCTGGGCATGCCCAATCGCTCAACGACTGCTGCATCAAATGGGCTTTGGTAGCCGAGTAGCATCTTGGAGGCGGCAGTTGACTTCCAGCCGCGAGTGACAAAAACATCCTTGTGTGCCAGGGGGATACCGGTTAACTTACCGGCCTTGCCGGCAGCCCGAATGCGGTCAGCGCTTGCAGCCTGTTCCATCGTTAACTCGGGGTTGACGTCCAAGAAGGCATTCCACCGAGTGCCCGCCTGAATACGGGCCAAAAAATGGCTTGCTAATTCAGTGCTTGAGACTGTTTTAGCCTCCAGGGCCTTAGCCAGCATGGCTACTGAAGATAAATACCAACTCATTCGATCACCCTCGGCACCAAAAAATAGCCATCTTGCTGGGCCGGGGCTGACTGCATATTCTGCTCTCGGTTGTTCTGCTCGGTCACCTGGTCCGGGCGCAGTGGCTGTGCCAAATCGCGCAAAAACAGAATCGGGTGCGCCAATGGGGCGAAATTGCTGGTATCGACCGCCTGCATCTCCTCCACTAAGGAAAAAATAGCCTGCAATTGCGGCAAAACAAGCTCTGCTTCTGCTTGGCTTAACTCCAGGCGGGAGAGGTGCGCTATGCGCTGAACATCATCAAGTTTCATGGGGCGCTAGGGTATCATTGTTCTGTATATTCATTAACTCTACTATTTTCCCACTTCCATTATGTTTGGTTTTTTTCGCAACTATTTTTCCAACGACCTAGCGATCGACCTAGGCACTGCCAACACCTTAATTTATATGCGTGACCGAGGTATTGTGCTTGATGAGCCCTCGGTGGTTGCAATTCGCCAAGAAGGCGGGCCAAATGGCAAAAAAACCATTTTGGCAGTTGGCACCGAAGCCAAAGCCATGCTTGGGCGTGTTCCGGGCAACATTGAAGCCATTCGCCCCATGAAAGATGGCGTTATTGCCGACTTCACGATTACCGAGCAGATGCTCAAGCAGTTCATCAGGATGGTGCATGAAAGCAAATTGCTGCGCCCAAGTCCGCGCATCATCATTTGCGTACCCTGTGGCTCAACCCAAGTCGAGCGCCGCGCAATTCGCGAATCCGCTCTGGGTGCGGGTGCGTCGCAAGTATTTTTGATTGAAGAGCCAATGGCTGCAGCCATTGGTGCTGGACTACCCGTATCGGAAGCGGCTGGCTCGATGGTGGTGGATATCGGTGGTGGCACAACTGAAGTGGGCGTAATGTCTCTTGGCGGCACCGTTTATAAAGGCTCTGTCCGCGTCGGCGGCGATAAGTTTGACGAGGCTATCACCAACTACATTCGGCGTAACTACGGAATGCTCATTGGCGAGCAAACTGCCGAGCTCATCAAGAAAACCATCGGCTCTGCATTCCCGGGCGCTGAAGTGCGTGAGATGGAAGTCAAGGGCCGTAACTTAGCTGAAGGTATTCCGCGTAGTTTTACGGTAACCAGCAATGAAATCCTCGAAGCCCTCACCGATCCCCTCAACCAAATCGTGACGGCCGTCAAAGCTGCTTTAGAGCAAACGCCGCCAGAGCTGGCCTCTGATATTGCTGAGCGCGGCGTCATGCTCACTGGCGGTGGCGCACTCTTGCGCGACCTCGATCGCCTTTTAATGGAAGAAACGGGCCTGCCCATTCATGTGGCCGAGGATCCATTAACGTGCGTTGCTCGCGGTTGTGGCATCGCCTTAGAACGCATGGACAAGCTAAGTGGAGTCTTCTCGCAAGAGTAAGTCGACCTTAGTCAGATAAGGTCTTGCAACACAGCGCCCCACCCCTTTTTAAACAGGGCATACCCGCCCTGGTCAAGCTCATTGTGTGCCTGTCAATCAGTGCTGCCTTGATGTTGATTGATTTCCGGTTTAAGACAATTGATCTCGTGCGTGACTCCATCAATCTGGGCTTGCGTCCATTGGAGCATGTCATGCAGTTGCCACGTAACCTACTCACTGCAAGCGATACTTACTTCACTACACGATCTACCTTGGCCGATGAGAATACCGAGTTAAAGCAACGGCAGATGGAGCTAACGCTGCTTGCCAATCAGTCCGAACTATTGCGCGTAGAAAACCAAAACTTACGTCAACTTCTCAATCTACAAAAGGAAGTTGCTTACGAAACCATTCCCGTTGAAATCCTATACAACCCCAGCAATCCGATATCACAACGCGTCGTCATTGATCGCGGAGAGAAAGATGGTTTGAAGCTGGGCAATCCGATTGCCAGCGACTCAGGCATTTTAGGTCAGGTTGTACGTCTGTATGCGGGCTCTGCTGAAGTCTCTCTACTGGAAGATCGGGATTTTGCCGTTCCTGTGCAAGTTGCTCGCAATGGTTTGCGTGCAGCGGTGTTTGGTACTGGGCGCGGCAATTTATTGGAATTACGCTACCTACCGGTTGCGAGTGATTTAGAAGTAGGCGACGTACTATTAACTTCCGGAATAGATGGAACCTACCCACCGGGTTTTGCGGTTGCCATGATTACGCGCATCGAACGCAATATTGATAAAAATACGGCGAATGTCTTTTGTGCTCCGGTGGCAAGGATTAATGCACACCGTCAAGCACTGGCACTTTTATATGACCCCCAATGGGATGCTAAACCCAGCACAGGCGATTCAGAAAATGCACCGGGTCGACGCAAAACGCGAACGCGGGGTATGCCATGATTGATTTTCAAAGCGGCTATATTCTGCGACCGGTTAATCCAGTCTTTATCTTTGTCAGTTTGTTTTGCGCCTTACTCCTCAATCTATTGCCGCTGGGTAATCACGCCTGGGTTCCGGATTGGCTCATCATCTGCATTGTGTTTTGGAACATCCACCAGCACCGCTATGTTGGCGTAGTATGGGCGTCGCTCCTTGGGTTGGTGATGGACGTACACAACTCCGACTTGCTTGGTTTGCACGCCTTTAGTTATGCCTTGGTTGCGTATCTTGCCGTGGCATGGCATCGCCGCATTAGCGCACTTCAGGTTTATTCACAGGCCCTGCATGTATTGCCTATTTTTATGTTGGTTTCTGTTTTTCCAGTATTAGTCCATTGGCTATTAACAGGATCAATGTACTGGTGGGGCCTAGGGGGTGTTCTGCAGGGCATCTTTGAAGCCGCATTGTGGCCATTGGCAACGAATCTATTGCTTGCTCCACAAAGGCGTCCGATTGACGTGGATCCCAATCGTCCGCTCTAGAGCCTGGGCTAATTTAAATGGCGTCATTCAAAAAATCAGACCTATCCTCTTTTCAGGCTCGTACGCGAATTGCCGTCATATTTGTCACCGTTTGTTTTGTCATTTTATTAAGTCGACTGGTTTGGCTGCAACTCATCAGTCACAGTAAATATTCCACCCTAGCCGAAAATAATCGCATTGCGATTGTTCCTGCACCAGCGATGCGAGGCCTGTTGATTGATCGCAACGGTATTGTGATTGGGCGAAATTACTCTGCACTGACCTTGGATGTCAACGTCAGTGAAATCGCAGGTAGTGTAGATGTGTTAATTGATGACCTTTCGGAAATTATTTCCATCAGTCCGCGGGATCGCCGCAACTTTAAGCGCTCCCTAGAAGATGCTCGTAATATGGGGACCTTCCCATTGCGATCAATGCTGACTGAGGTAGAGACGGCACGCTTTATGGCAAACCGATATCGCTTTCCTGGTGTCGAGATCCGTTCACGTAATTTTCGGGAGTACCCCTATAACGAACTTGGCTCGCACATGATTGGGTATATCGGGCGCGTATCCCAAAAAGACAAAGAGCGGATGCAGTCAGAAATTAGTAATCCGACCGACGCCGATGATACAAGTGGATTAAAAAATGCATTTTTGCCCGGAATTCAATACGTTGGAAAGATTGGCATTGAACAAAGCTATGAGCATGTTCTGCGCGGAGTGCCCGGCTATGATCAAGTAGAAATTACTGCTGGTGGCAGGCCAATTCGAACGCTTTCCAGTTTCCCCTCAACACCCGGGAAAAATATCATCCTATCCGTTGATATTAAATTGCAATACTTAGTAGAACAGTTGTACGGCAATTTCCGCGGGGCTTTTGTTGCAATCGAACCCGCTACTGGCGATGTGCTGGCATTTGTCTCCAAGCCTAATTTCAACCCAAATGACTTTGTAGAAGGGATTGATGCCGTAACCTGGAAAGAGCTTAATGAATCCAAAAGCAGGCCGCTCTACAACCGCCCACTTAAAGGCCTCTATCCGCCTGCTTCCACTTACAAACCCTTTATGGCATTGGCTGCTCTTGAGCTAGGCATTAGAACGCCTTCTCAATCGATTGCGGACCCCGGATTCTTTACCTTAGGCACCCATACCTTCCGTGATGACAAAAAAGGTGGGCATGGCATGGTGGACATGGAGAAATCTATTGTTGAGTCGTGCGATACCTATTACTACCTGCTGGCCAGGGAAATGGGCGTCAACATGATGCATGATTTTATGGGTCCGCTGGGCTTTGGGCAGAAAACGGGCATAGACCTTGAAGGCGAAGCTGCTGGTATTTTGCCCTCCACCGAGTGGAAGAAAAAGTACTTTAAGAAACCAGAGCAACAAAAGTGGTTTGAGGGTGAAACGATTTCACTCGGCATTGGGCAGGGCTACAACTCCTTTACTATTTTACAAGTGGCGCATGCCTTAGCAAACGTTGTTAATGAAGGTGTGGTGATGAAACCGCATTTAGTGAAGGCGGTAGAGGATCCGTTTACGCGCCAACAAAAACTGACTACCCCAACAGAAAGTTATCGCCTCAACTTTAAGCCGGAAAACATTGAGGTCATCAGGAAATCGATGATTGCCGTAAACCAAGTTGGCACCTCCGCAAGGTCATTTAAGGATGCGCCATATACCAACGCTGGAAAAACAGGTACATCGCAAGTCTTTAGCTTGAATGCGAAAGAATATAACCACGCCACTACCCCAGAATTTTTGCGTGATCATGCCCTTTTTGTTGCCTTTGCGCCTGCCGAGAAACCCACGATAGTGATTGCCTTGATTGTGGAGAATGCTGGCTTCGGGGCGCAATACGCTGCACCGATTGCGCGCAAAGCACTTGACTATTACATTAGTGGCAAATGGCCTAAGGAGATTCCGGAATGGAAAAGGGCGCCATAAAAAAACGCATCTACCAATTTTTTTCTGGGCTTGATCCGCAGCTCGGATTCATTTTTTTAGGTATCGCTATTCTGAGTTCGATAACTTTTCTATCGGCAAGTCAAAATACACCCGTACAACTCAGCGATCAATTACGAAATCTCATCCTCGCTTTTTTTGTAATGTGGATCGTTTCATATATCCCGCCCAAGTGGCTTGAAACCGCAGCCGTTTGGGTTTATGTCATTGGAGTTGTATTGCTTATTGCGGTTGCTATTTTTGGTCTGGTCAAAAAAGGAGCGCGGCGCTGGGTTAATGTGGGCATTGTTATTCAGCCATCTGAGCTTATGAAGATCGCAATGCCGCTGATGTTAGCGTGGTACTTTCAGCGACGCGAAGGCATTCAGAATGGCTGGGACTATTTAGTTGCCGCAGTCATTCTTGCCATCCCGGTGATGCTGATTGCTCGTCAACCCGACTTAGGTACGGCTTTACTCGTATTTGCTGCTGGTCTCTACGTAATTATTTTTGCAGGCCTGCCCTGGCGCTGGATCTTGCCTGTGGTTGGCTTGCTTGGAGTTGGAATATTGCTGCTGATTATTTTCCGCGGCAGCATTTGTGCCAGCGATGTGAATTGGCCACTCTTACACGGCTATCAAAAAAACCGGGTATGCACTCTACTGGATCCTTCTTCCGATCCCCTAGGTAAAGGATTTCATACGATTCAATCCGCGATTGCAATTGGTTCCGGCGGTTTTTTTGGCAAAGGCTGGGGTCAAGGCACACAATCCCACTTGGAATTTATTCCAGAGAAACATACGGATTTTGTTTTTGCTGTCTATTCCGAAGAATTTGGATTTCTGGGCAACCTCTTATTGCTCGGCTTGTTCTTTGCTTTAATTAGGCGCGGACTTGCGATCGCAGCTGGCGCGCCTACTATGTTTACCCGATTATTGGGCGGCGCAATCACTATGATTTTTTTCACCTATGCCTTCGTTAATATTGGCATGGTGAGCGGCATCCTACCTGTCGTAGGTGTGCCATTGCCCCTCATGACCTACGGCGGTACTGCGCTCGTTACCTTAGGATTTGGAGCAGGCATTTTGATGAGTATTCATCGTCATCGACGACTGGTTCAAAGTTAAATTATTGGAATAAAAAAGCCCGGCAGAACCGGGCTTTTGATTCAGCTTGCGCGAATTACTTCTTGCGCTTGTTGACTGAGTCTTTGAATGCTTTACCAGCAGAAAACTTCACAGTCTTCGCTGCGGCAATCTTGAGTGGCTCACCAGTCTTAGGATTGCGGCCCATACGTGCAGCGCGCTTACCTGAACTGAACGTACCAAAACCGATCAATTGAACGGAGTCACCCTTGGTAACGGCTTTAATAATGTGCTCAATTGCTGAATTCAGTGCGAATTCGGCTTTGGCTTTTGAAATCTCAGCATCGTCAGCAATCGCTGCGATAAGTTCTGCTTTGTTCAAGTGAAGCTCCTTGTTGGTATGTATGTTGGCGCACAACGCGCTGATATGATTTTAAACACAAAAAATAATAAAAATAAAGTTGTTTGAACTATTTCTGCTGCGCATTCGAATTAAGACTGATCCAAAACAAGCAAATCAATCACAAAGTACTCTGTTTCCCCGAAACAGCTGGTTGGCAGACCGATATGCTGTTCATATTTTAGCGCGACTTTTTTACCTAAATTGGCATTAATTTTTTGCGCTACAGCATCATCACGCACCGAAAAGAAGAATTTCTCGGACATGGTTCCGGGCATCGAAACCATTGCCAGCTCACCCTCCCAAGTCTTGCATAGGTAGCCCCTACTTGAGAATTTCTGCACATAGCCGGCACGCTCTCCATCGGCATAGCTCCAGCTCAGCATCACCCAGGTATAGGCTGAAATAAGCGTAAGTCCAAGTAATATAAGGCCTATTAGGCTTTTAACAAATCCATTCATTGCTTTTTCTCGATCGCATTTTGCGTTAAATCTGCGCCTCAAGGCGGCATTACATGCACATCAATGCGTTCGGCATTGCTCAAAATTAATGGCCTTGCTGTGCTCATGTGGATCTATCATAACGGTGTAAGCCTGCAAACAATGCATTCATATTGCGAAGCCGCATTGTGGTGCATGCATAACTTTTTTGTGAGACTATTTTATGTTCCGTTTTCTTTTCGCCTCTCTTGGTCTAATTTTTTATACGCAAAGTGCCGCCGCCACTGGGGAAAACACGTATAAGCAAGTGTGTGCTGTTTGCCATCAAATGGGCATCGCTGGGGCACCAAAGCTTGGCGATAAAGTCAAATGGGCTCCGTTAATTAAAGAAGGCCAGGCTCAGCTAACTGCCCATGGCTATGTTGGCGTCCGAGGCATGCCGGCAAAAGGCGGCAAAGCCGACCTGAGTGTTGCTGATTTCGCTGCTTCACTTGTTTATATAGTGAATCAGTCTGGTGGCAGCTGGCAGAATCCAGATGCCAAAACACTCGAGCGCATTAACGCCGAAATTATCAAGCGTGAAAGTGCCAAGAAAAAATAAGGGGGGATTTGTCTTTGATTGCAGTGCCTCCTTATTTAAACTCAGCCTCCATGCGTTGGCGAATGCGTATCGCAGATTGAGTTGGATCGTAATCCACATCATTCCAGGTCACAATCTGTCCGGCTCGAATGCTGTTTCGTAAAGTCAGGCGATGTGCCAAGCCAATCGGCAATGCACTAATACGCAGGGATTCGGCGGCCGGCATTAACTTTCCATAGACAGTAAACCCGCCTTCACCATCCAGCACTTCGCCTGCCTTTAAATCCCGCTTAGCGCAAGCAAGAACATCACCAACAAAGGCCCCGGTCGCGCCCGTTGCCTCCTTGCGCAAGGCCACACTCGCCACCGAAATCCCCAACTCAAGGCCAATCAAGTGGTAAGGCTTATACATGGCGGCATACCACCCAGAGGCATCCGTCTTTAAACCGTATTGCAAAAAGCAATCTCTGACGTAGTTACTCGGTGCATGAAAAACCGCATACACCCCCCAGCGCAAGTCGCGGAATACCGGGCGGCCATCTCGCTCGATGGACGACACCACCTCAACCATGCCCTTGCGTGGCAATAGGCCGCCATCCTGAGCAGGCTTTAGGAGGGCCGGTAAGTCATCAACCCCGCACGCCGGGAAACCTAAGCCATTCTCGGGGACCTGCAAATCACAGGCATTGGCAACTGCGGCCATTTCTAGGGCGGACTTGGTACCGTCCAAAAACGAATTAAACATTTGCGCATTAAAGTCACCGCCTGCGACTTGTTCCTCAGTAAACCCATAATGCCCCCATACGGTTTTGGGGGTCGATGCATGGTATGCCGGTAGGTATTTTGTGCCCTTGCCAGCACACACCACTTCCAGGCCAATTGTTCGGGCCCAATCGACCATTTCT
>JBEBBK010000032.1:0-8709 GCA_041158405.1 Pseudomonadota bacterium | reverse complement strand
ATAGAAACGGTAGAGGCCAGAGCACAGGTAATTTAACTGGGTTTCACCATCCTTGGTTTTGATCAGGCGATTTTTAGGGCACTCGCCCCAGCATAGCTGTAGATAATCGCACTGACGGCATTGCTTCGGTAAGGTATTGCGCTTATCCATACCGAACTTCTCTTGTTCGGCAGAAAACGCCATATCGCCTAAGTGGGTTTCTGCAATGTTACCAAGGCGATATTCTGGATAGACAAAGTGGTCGCATGAATAGACTTCACCGTCGTGCTCGACTGCTAGACCTTTGCCGCAGAATTCAGCCTGGGTACACGTTTGTGCAGGTAGGCCCGCTGCTTGCGCAATTGCAGTTTCAAATAAATTCACATGGATGCGGCCAAAGTCTTTTTTAAGCCACTCGTCCCAAACGACCGATAAAAATTGGCCGTACTCATTCGGATCAACCGACCAGTCGGTAACAACGGAAAGTGGGTGACCCGGCTTGGCTCGATCAGAGTCCTGTATTGGCGCCGATGAAAAATCCATCTTGCCCGGGGCGCTCTGCTTAAAGCTACGCGGCTCGACTGCAGGATTAAATTGAATTCGCCAAGTACCGAGCTCTTCAGTCAAGAAACGGTAAACCGCTTCGGGTTGTTTCGCATTTTGACGATTAACAACGCACAAAGCAGCGAAAGGTACCTCAGCCTTAGCCAACTTTTTAGCAGCGCTAAGGACATACTCAAAGGTGGGTTTGCCGCTCCGGGTCTTGCGGTAGTAATCGTGTAGCTCCCTCGGGCCATCGATCGATAAGCCCACATGAAAGCCGTGCTTCTTTAAAAACGCAACCCATTCATCGTCAAGCGCAATACCATTGGTTTGCAAATCATTCTCAATGCGCTGACCTGCTTTGGCATACTTTGCCTGCAGCTCCACAACCCGTTCGTAAAAAGGCAGCCCCATTAAAGTAGGTTCACCACCTTGCCACGAGAACACAACCTGCTCCCCCGTTTGTGCTTCAATGTACTGCCGAATGTGCTGTTCCAGATGGGAATCACTCATCCGCGCATGCTCATCGTGTTTGAGTAAATCGGTCTTGTGTAAATAAAAGCAGTAGTCGCAATCGATATTGCATTCAGCGCCAGAAGGCTTATTCATCGCATGAAAGCGATAGTGCCGACCTGCCGGTAATGTGGGGAGATTTAGCTTTGGCTCAAGCACCCGCAGACCTTAAGCTCACTCCCACTCGATCGTCGAGGGAGGTTTGCCGCTGATATCAAAGACCACTCGGTTGATACCGCGGACTTCATTGATGATGCGATTGGATACTTTGCCGAGCAATTCATGGGGCAAGTGCGCCCAGTGGGCGGTCATAAAGTCTTGCGTCTGAACTGCACGCAAGGCAACGACGTATTCATAGGTACGCCCATCGCCCATCACGCCAACCGACTTGACGGGTAAAAAAACAGCGAACGCTTGGCTAGTGAGGTCATACCATGACTGGCTACTTGCATCATCGATCGTATTACGTAGCTCTTCAATAAAAATCGCATCGGCACGGCGCAGTAAATCAGCAAACTCTTGCTTCACTTCGCCCAGAATCCGAACGCCCAGACCCGGGCCTGGGAAAGGATGGCGATAGACCATTTCGCGGGGCAAGCCTAAGGCAACGCCCAGCTCACGTACTTCGTCTTTGAATAGTTCGCGCAAAGGCTCAAGTAATTGCAAATGCATGTCGTCTGGCAGGCCGCCAACATTGTGGTGGCTCTTAATCGTATGTGCGCCCTTTTTGCCTTTGCCAGCAGACTCAATCACATCTGGGTAGATTGTTCCCTGGGCAAGCCACTTGGCATTCTGAATTTTTGCAGACTCAGTCTGAAAGACCTCCACAAACTCTTTGCCAATAATTTTGCGCTTAGCTTCTGGATCACTCACACCGGCCAACTTCGACATAAAGTCATGCTCAGCATCAACCCGAATGACTTTGACTCCCAGGTTGCGGGCAAACATCTCCATCACCATCGCGCCCTCATTGAGGCGCAATAGGCCGTGATCCACAAAGACGCAGGTCAGTTGTTTGCCAATCGCGCGGTGGATTAATGCAGCAGCCACGCTCGAGTCCACGCCGCCTGATAAGCCTAAGATCACTTCATCGCTACCCACCTGCTCCTGAATACGAGCGACGGCTTCGCTAATGTAATCGCCCATGACCCAGTCGCCACGGCAAGTGCAAATCGTACGTACAAAGCGATCCAATATAGCGGGGCCTTGCAGGGTGTGGGTTACCTCCGGATGAAACTGGAAGGCGTAGAAATGCCGAGACTCATCCGCCATGCCTGCAATCGGACAAGAGCCGGTCGATGCCATGAGTTTGAAGCCATCGGGCAAGGCAGTCACGGAATCGCCATGACTCATCCATACTTTCAGAATGCCGTGACCTTGGGTCGTCGCAAAATCCTGTATGCCTTTAAGTAAATCAGTGTGGCCATGGGCACGTACTTCCGCATAGCCAAATTCACGGGCCTTACCAAGCGCTTCGGCAGATGCAACCGCACCGCCCAATTGGGTTGCCATGGTTTGCATACCATAGCAAATACCCAGAACAGGAACGCCTAGCTCAAAAACAATTTGTGGTGCTCGTGGGCTCTCGCCTTCCGTTACTGAGTTAGGGCCGCCAGATAGAATAATGCCCTTGCCGCCCTCTTCTTGGATGAAGCGGCGAATAAAGTCGGGATCGCAATCGTAGGGATGAATCTCCGAGTACACCTTAGCTTCGCGTACGCGCCGCGCAATCAGCTGCGTGACTTGCGAGCCAAAATCCAGAATCAGAATCTTATCGTGCATCAGGCAATCCACATTCAATCGATGTGGTAATTGGGGGCTTCCTTGGTGATCTTCACATCATGGACGTGCGACTCACGCACACCTGCTGAGGTGATTTCCACAAAATTCGCCTTCTCATGCAATTCAGGGATCGATTTGCAACCGCAGTAACCCATCGACGAACGAATGCCGCCCATCAACTGATGCAAAATAGTCAGCACGCTGCCCTTATAAGGCACTTGCCCCTCAATGCCTTCCGGCACCAGCTTTTCGGCATTGGCTGCACTAATGTCTTCCTGAAAATAGCGATCTGCAGCGCCATCGGTCATCGCGCCGAGTGAACCCATGCCGCGATAACTCTTATACGAGCGGCCTTGGTATAAAAATACATCACCAGGAGCCTCTTCGGTTCCTGCAAACATGCCGCCCATCATCACCGAGTGGGCGCCTGCAGCCAAGGCCTTTGCCACATCCCCGGAATAACGCACACCACCATCCGCAATCAAGGGAACGCCAGTGCCTTTTAATGCATTGGCCACATTCACAATGGCGGTAATTTGAGGAACGCCAACGCCGGCCACAATTCGCGTCGTGCAAATCGAGCCGGGGCCAATACCCACCTTAACGCCATCAGCGCCATACTCTACTAAGGCCAGTGCGGCGTCACCCGTAGCAATGTTGCCGCCAATCACTTGTACTTGGGGGTAATTTTTCTTCGTCCAACGCACGCGATCGAGCACACCTTGACTATGTCCGTGGGCAGTATCGACCACGATCACATCGACTCCGGCTTTGACTAATAACTCAATACGCTCATCGTTATCAGCGCCAACGCCCACTGCAGCACCAACACGCAACTTACCCTCACTGTCTTTGCATGCATTGGGGTGCTCGGTTGCTTTCAGAATATCTTTTACAGTAATGAGGCCGCGTAATTCAAAAGCGTCATTGACGACCAAGACACGTTCAAGGCGATGCTTACTCATTAAGCGCTTTGCTTCTTCGAGGGTACAACCCTCTTTTACTGTAACTAAACGCTCCCGCGGTGTCATCTTGACTTTCACCGGGGCATCCAAATCTTCTTCGAAACGCAAATCACGATTGGTAATAATGCCAATCACGGTTTTACCTTGCAGTACTGGAAAACCAGAAAAGCCATGCTCTCTGGATAAATTCATTACCTGCCTGACCGTCACTTCGGGGCCGATCGTAATCGGATCACGCAACACGCCGGATTCATAGCGCTTTACTTTGGCAACCTCACGGGCTTGCTCGGCTGGCTTTAAGTTCTTATGAATGATTCCAATGCCGCCTTCGCTGGCCATGGCGATCGCCAAACGCCCTTCGGTAACGGTATCCATTGCGGCCGAAACCAAAGGGGTATTAATGGAGATATCCCGAGACAATTTGGACACCAAGCTGGCATCACGCGGAAGAACAGACGAATACGCCGGCACGAGAAGCACATCATCAAAAGTGAGTGCTTTTTGGATGAGTCGCATACAAAACCCCTAGTCGCAAAAACCGATTATAGCCTTCTGGCCTTGCGTTTAGCCGCAACTGCCTTTAAATGGGCGTCCCGATTTTGGTTCGCTCGCTTGCGCCGGACCGTCTTTGGGTCAATTTGCAGGGGGGCATAGAGCTCTAGGCGGTCGCCATCGTAAATTGGACTGTCCCATTCCTTGCGCTTGCCAAAGACGCCGTAGGCCCCTTTACGGCTAAATCCTGGATCCTCTGGCCCGCTCGCCAATCCGGCCTGCACCAGTGCTTCGCCAACGGTTGCGACTAGGCCTGCCGGTAGCTTTAGGGTAAAGGTCCTGAGCACAGGCTGATCCCCGCGAGCATCGCAGATCAGAAATTCCACTAGGAGGTTTCCTCGGCCCGCTTTACAAAGCAGTCGACGAAGGTGCCGGCAATGTAACTAAATACCGGGCCAATGACCTTATCTAAAATCGTGCTTTTGAACTCCCAATGCAGCTTGAAGTCAATTTTGCAGGCATCGTCCCGCAAGGGAATGAACAGCCATTGGCCAGAAAAATGCTTAAAGGGGCCATCAACAAAGGTCATATCAATTTGAGTCGGCCGGGTGTTGGTATTGCGCGTATGAAAAAACTGCTCAATACCCTTGAACTTGATCTTAATCTTGGCGTCTAAGGTAGTTTCGGTTTGCTCATATATCTCCACCCCGCCGCACCAAGGCAAAAACTCGGGGTAGCGGGCCACGTCGGTGACGAGCGAGTACATGCGATCAGCCGATTGGCCAATTAAAACGGTCTTGTGGACGTCTGCCATAATCAGGTTAGTGGAGCAAATTAATCAATGAGTATCGTCGATAACAAAAAAGCCTTCTTTGATTATTTTATCGAGGAACGGTTTGAGGCGGGCATCGTGCTGCAGGGCTGGGAAGTCAAAGCCATTCGCGCCGGCCGCGCCCAAATTAAAGAAGCGTATGTCGTCATCCGCAGTGCTGAGCTATACCTCATCGGCGCCCACATTACCCCCTTGATTTCTGCCTCGACCCATGTGGTCACAGACCCCACCCGCACTCGCAAACTACTACTCAATGCCGTGGAGATCCGCAAATTGATTGGCAAAGTAGAGCAAAAGGGCTTCACATTAGTCCCATTAAACCTGCATTTCTCCAAAGGCAACGTCAAATGCGAGATTGGCTTGGCACGAGGCAAGAAGCAGCACGACAAGCGTGCCACCACCAAAGAGCGGGAATGGGAGATTCAAAAAGCCCGAATCGCGCGGGGCGATCTCCAGTAAGCACTAAATTAGTGCATACGGTACCGCCCCCCCCGGAATGTGCTTAGCTTAAATCCGACTTGGCGAGCATTTCCCAGGTTCCTACAACACTATCTGGATTAAGGGAAATCGAGGTAATGCCCTTCTTCACTAACCAACGGGCAAAGTCGGGGTGATCAGACGGGCCTTGACCGCAGATGCCGACGTACTTGTTTTGCTTTAAGCAGGCATCAATCGAACGCTCAATCATGAACAGCACGGCCGGATCACGCTCATCAAAGTCAATCGCAAGTAACTCCATACCCGAGTCCCGATCCAGTCCCAAGGTAAGTTGGGTCATGTCGTTGGAGCCAATCGAGAAGCCATCAAAGTATTCTAAAAATTGATCGGCCAGAATGGCGTTTGACGGAATCTCGCACATCATAATCAAACGTAAGCCATTCTCGCCGCGCTTGAGGCCAAGCTTGGCCATCATGTCAATCACGCGCTCTGCCTGCTTAATTGTGCGCACAAAGGGCACCATGATTTCGACGTTGGTTAAGCCCATGTCTTCACGTACACGCTTCATCGCCGCACACTCAAGCGCAAATGCTTCACCAAAATCGGCTGAGACATAACGCGAGGCCCCGCGAAAGCCCAGCATCGGGTTCTCTTCATCGGGCTCGTAGCGTGAGCCGCCAATTAGTTTTTTGTACTCGTTTGACTTAAAGTCAGACAAACGCACAATCACTGGCTTTGGATAAAACGCCGCGCCAATGGTTGCAACACCTTCAACTAATTTATCTTCATAAAACGCACGGGGACTTGCGTAACCCCGAGCGACGCTCTCGACCGCGCGCTTTAGGTCCGGATCAATATTGGGGTACTCTAATACCGCACGTGGGTGCAATCCAATGTAGTTGTTAATGATGAACTCAAGACGCGCTAAGCCTACGCCTTTGTTCGGTAACTGGCAAAAATCAAATGCCAATTGGGGATTGCCGATATTCATCGTAATCTTGACGGGGATTTCGGGTAAGTCACCACGCGATACTTCCGTGACTTCGGTCTCAATGAGGCCATCGTAAATATTGCCTTCGTCGCCCTCAGAGCATGAGACAGTGACCATCATGCCGTCTTGTAATTTGTCGGTCGCATCCCCGCACCCCACTACCGCAGGAACGCCGAGTTCACGCGCAATGATTGCGGCGTGGCAAGTACGGCCGCCGCGATTCGTGACAATGGCCGAAGCCCGCTTCATTACCGGCTCCCAATTGGGATCAGTCATGTCTGCTACCAATACATCGCCTGGCTGCACGCGATCCATCTCACTGGGGTCACGAATGATGCGTACAGGACCAGCGCCAATCTTCTGACCAATCGCACGGCCCTTCACCAAAACGGTAGAGTTGCCTTTAAGTTTGTAGCGCATCTCGACCTGCCCTGCTGCCTGACTTTTTACAGTTTCAGGACGGGCCTGCAGAATATAGATGCGGCCATCCTTGCCATCTTTACCCCACTCGATGTCCATTGGACGACCATAGTGTTTCTCAATAATGACAGCAAACTTGGCTAACTCGGTAATATCTGCGTCTTCCAAAGAAAAGCGATTGCGCATTTCTGGAGCAACATCTACCGTGACCACGCGCTCTGCAGAACCTGCGGGTGCAAATTGCATCTGGATTAGTTTAGAACCCAATGAGCGGCGAATAATGGCTTTTTTGCCTTGAGCTAGAGTAGTCTTAAATACATAAAACTCGTCTGGATTGACGGCGCCTTGCACCACTGTCTCACCCAGGCCATAACTGGACGTGATGAAAACAACATCCTCAAAACCCGATTCGGTATCCAGGGTAAACATGACGCCGGCTGCGCCCAAATCGGAACGCACCATGCGCTGAATGCCCGCAGAAAGTGCAACCTCAGCATGGGCAAAACCTTTGTGTACCCGATAAGAAATCGCCCGATCGTTGTACAGCGAGGCAAAAACCTCGCGAATGGTCTTGAGGACATCGTCAATGCCTTCCACATTCAGGAAAGTCTCTTGTTGACCGGCAAACGAGGCATCGGGCAAATCTTCTGCAGTTGCAGAGGAGCGCACCGCAAATGAACCTTTGCCCGAATCGTCCAACTTGGCAAATGCAGTACGAATTTCTTGTTCTAAGCGGGGTTGCAGCGGAGCCGTTTCAATCCAGCCACGAATCTCTGCTCCCGCTTCTGCCAGGGCGCGCACATCGTCAATGTTTAAATTAACTAAACGCTGCTGGATGCGCTCAGTGAGGGTGTTGTGCGCTAAAAAGTCCCGAAATGCCAGCGAGGTTGTAGCAAAACCGGTGGGCACACGAACCCCAGCAGAGGCAAGCTGGGAAATCATTTCGCCGAGGGAGGCGTTTTTGCCACCAACCGATTCAACGTCGGTCATGCGGAGTTCTTCAAACGGTAAAACGTAAGCGTCTTGGTGTTTTGGGTTGGACATAAATACTCTCTAAAGATAAGGAAACCAGTGCTGCAGCCGACTAAATACGGCATACTTATACAAGACTATTGTAGTGCTAGCCCCTCAATTTCCCCTCAAAAAAACCATGTCCAACATCAACCGTATTGTGTTTATTGTGTCTGACGGCACTGGAATCACCGCCGAGAACTTCAGCCAGTCGATTTTGGCGCAATTTGAGCTTACTTTTAAGCTCATCCGTATTCCATTTACCGACAGCGTAGAAAAAGCACTAAGTGCGGTAGATGCAATTAATGAGGCATTTCAGCGCGATCAAGTCCAGCCGATTGTCTTCACTACCTTAGTCAATACTGAGCTCAATGGCATTGTCTCTAAAGCCCAAGGCTTGGTTCTGGATATGTTCCAGACTTTCGTTGCCCCATTGGAGCAGGCGCTGGGTCTAAAGTCGACCCATGCAATGAATCGCCTGCACCACAATGCCGATACAGCGGCCTATAAAAATCGTATTGAAGCCATCAACTACTCCTTAGCACACGATGATGGCCAGTCTAATCAGAACTTGGCCGATGCCGATGTCATTTTAGTTGGGGTATCGCGCGTGGGTAAAACACCGACCAGCCTCTATCTCGCCATGCAGTACGGACTGAAGGCGGCGAACTACCCTTTGATTCCCGAAGATTTCGAGCGCGGTCAATTACCAAAGGATTTAATTGCCCACAGATCCAAGATTT
>JBEBBK010000031.1:0-9383 GCA_041158405.1 Pseudomonadota bacterium | reverse complement strand
GTTTTGCTTGGAATAATTTGGGCTATTGCAATGCCATTGCTATTATGGTGGGCGGGAAAAGTGCCTCCCAAAAGGCCGCCAATATCTGCCCAGTAGGCAAAAAACAAGCCAAAATAAACAGCGCTTGCAATAAGTACTGTTTTTATATACAGTAGATCCCAGATTGATACAGGCAGCACAACAGTAGAGCAAAGAGGCGGGTTGTACCCCCAATTTATGGCAAAAGACAAAAAGGCGGAGAGCAAAAAGATGGCAATGGACGACAAGAAAAAATCAGCATCATCGGAATTTGATGGCATGAGCGGCGATAAGCAAAAAGCCTTATCGGCGGCATTGGCGCAAATTGAAAAGCAGTTCGGCAAGGGCTCCATCATGCGCTTGGGCGATGCTGAAATTAACCAAGACATTCAGGTGGTTTCAAGTGGATCTTTGGGACTCGACATTGCCCTTGGCGTTGGCGGTCTTGCGCGCGGTCGAGTGATCGAAATTTACGGCCCGGAGTCGTCTGGAAAAACAACCCTGACATTGCACGCGATCGCTGAAATGCAAAAGATTGGTGGCACCTGTGCGTTTATCGATGCAGAGCATGCGCTGGATGTGCAATACGCGTCGCGCCTGGGTGTAGACGTGAATAACTTACTCATCTCCCAGCCAGATACAGGCGAACAAGCGCTTGAGATTGCAGATGCTTTAGTGCGTTCGGGCTCGATCGACTTAATCGTTATTGACTCAGTAGCAGCATTGGTTCCCCGCGCCGAAATAGAAGGCGATATGGGCGATTCATTGCCTGGCTTGCAAGCGCGTTTGATGAGCCAAGCCTTGCGCAAATTAACGGGCACAATCAAGCGCACCAATTCCATGGTTATCTTTATTAACCAGATTCGCATGAAGATTGGTGTGATGTTTGGCTCCCCCGAAACAACCACAGGTGGTAACGCATTGAAATTCTATGCCACCATGCGTTTAGACATTCGCCGTATTGGCAGCATCAAAAAAGGCGATGAGGTGGTCGGTAATGAAACCCGTGTCAAGGTCGTTAAGAACAAGGTTTCGCCGCCATTCCGCGAAGCCATTTTTGACATCATGTACGGCGCAGGAATTTCACGTGAGGGTGAAATAATCGATATGGGTGTTGAAGCCGATATCGTCGAGAAGTCTGGTTCTTGGTATAGCTATAACGGCGACCGCATTGGTCAAGGTAAAGATAATGTTCGTGATTTTCTGAAGGAAAATCCTGAAATTGCGAAAGACATCGAAGCCAAGATTCGTGCAAAGCTGGGCGTTAAAGCAGGTGTTGCAATTACAGATGCAGTAGACGATACGGAGATTGAATCGGCTGATGCCTGATTCAGTACGCTCTAAAAAACAAAGCCCGAGTCTCAAAGCTCGGGCTTTGCGCCTTTTATCGCAGCGCGACCACAGCCGTAGCGAGTTGGCAAAAAAGCTAGGCGGTTACTTAAGTCTTCAAGCCAAGGTGGACCGCGCTAACAATGCACACGATCACGATCAAGAGAAGAGCCCAGCAGATACCCCGGCACTATCGCACGAGGTGCAAATTGCCGCCGTATTAGATGACTTTGAGAAGCGGGGCTGGTTATCCGATACCCGCTTTGCGGAAGCGTTAGTGCGACGGCGCAGCGAGCGCTATGGGATGCGCAGAATCAAGGACGAATTGCAGCGAGCCGGTGTGGCAAGTGATGCTTCTGCAGCACTACTGGATGGACTTAAAAATACTGAATTTGAGCGAGCAAAAGAGCTGTTTGAACGGAAATTCGGTGAGATTGCGGAAGACCAGAAAATGCGGGCCAGGCAGTACCGGTTTTTGGTCTCAAAAGGCTTTAATCCCGAAATCGTCGCCAAGGTTATTGGCGGCCGTCAAAAAGGGAATGAATAGCAGCAAAAATGGCGAATGGTGCACTGCAAAATGATAGACTTACATACGTTTGCCAATAACCTAATTTTTTTAAGTTGACCGCGGTCAAATCAGCGAAATTAAGGCGAAGGGCAAAATAGACCTTGATTAACCATTGGCAGCACGCACAGACCGTTTCCGGAGTAAAGATGAAAATTCACGAGTATCAGGGTAAGGCGCTGCTGCGCCAGTTTAATGTGCCAGTTCCGAACGGCATTCCGGCACATAGCGTGGAAGAGGCAATGGATGCCGCTGCAAAATTAGGCGGTCCAGTGTGGGTGGTTAAGGCGCAGATTCATGCGGGTGGTCGCGGCAAAGGCGGCGGCGTCAAGCTAGCCAAGAGCATGGATGAAGTCAAAAAATACGCTAGTGAAATTATGGGCATGCAACTCAAAACCCATCAAACCGGTCCAGAAGGACAAAAAGTCCGCCGACTCCTGATTGAAGATGGCGCTGACATTAAAAAAGAGTATTACTTCAGTATCGTCACCGATCGCGGATCACAGAAAAACGTCATCATGGCCTCCAGTGAAGGTGGCATGGACATTGAGGAAGTGGCAGAGCACTCCCCCGAAAAAATTATCAAGGTATTTGTGGATCCATTAATTGGATTAACCGATGCCCAGTGCGACACCATTGCGCATGGCATTGGCGTTCCAGAAGGATCGGTTGCTAAAGCGCGCGAGGTCTTTAAGAACCTTTACAAGACCTATTGGGAAACCGACGCTTCTTTAGTAGAAATTAACCCATTGATTTTGGAAGGCAACGGCAACATTAAAGCCTTGGATGCCAAATTTAACTTTGATCCAAATGCCTTATTCCGCCATCCCGAGATCGTGGCGTATCGCGATGAAGATGAAGAAGATCCTGCTGAAATCGAAGCCTCGAAGTTTGATTTAGCGTACATCTCGCTCGATGGCAACATCGGTTGCCTCGTCAATGGTGCAGGCCTAGCCATGGCCACCATGGATACGATTAAGTTATTCGGCGGACAGCCAGCCAACTTCCTTGACGTAGGTGGCGGCGCTACAGCAGAAAAGGTTACGGAAGCATTTAAGATCATGCTCAAAAATAAGAGCGTGGAAGCCATTTTGGTCAACATCTTCGGCGGCATTATGCGCTGCGATGTGATTGCCGAAGGCGTGGTGACTGCCTGTAAGGCAGTGAATTTATCTGTGCCACTGGTAGTGCGCATGAAAGGGACGAACGAAGATTTAGGCAAGAAGATTTTGGCTGAATCTGGTTTACCTATCATTAGCGCCGACTCCATGGCGGAAGCGGCAACCAAAGTGGTTGCTGCCGCTAAAAAACAGAAATAATTAAGGAAATCACCATGTCAATTTTGATTAATAAAAATACAAAAGTAATTACGCAGGGCATTACCGGTAAGACCGGGCAGTTTCATACTGAGAAGTGCCAAGAGTACGCAAACGGAAAAAATTGTTTCGTAGCGGGCGTCAATCCAAAAAAAGCAGGCGAGTCCATATTTAACATTCCGATTTACGGAACGGTAAAAGAGGCTGCCCAGCAAACTGGAGCAACCACATCAGTTATTTACGTACCCCCTCCCGGCGCTGCAGCTGCGATTTGGGAAGCGGTTGAGGCCGACTTGGATTTTGTAATTTGCATTACTGAAGGCATTCCAGTGCGCGATATGCTGGAAGTACGCAACAAGATGGCGCAAAAAGAAGCGAAGGGTGGCAAGAAGACTTTGTTACTTGGCCCTAATTGCCCAGGCATCATTACGCCCGATGAAATCAAGATTGGCATCATGCCGGGCCATATTCATAAAAAAGGCCGCATTGGTGTTGTAAGCCGTTCAGGTACCTTGACCTACGAAGCCGTTGGTCAGTTGAGTGCGATTGGCTTAGGCCAGTCGACTGCGGTAGGTATTGGTGGCGACCCCATTAATGGACTGAAGCACATCGACATCATGCGCATGTTCAACGACGATCCTGAAACCGATGCCGTCATCATGATTGGTGAAATCGGCGGACCAGACGAGGCAGAAGCTGCCCTCTGGTGTAAAGACAATATGAAAAAACCCATCGTTGGCTTTATTGCTGGCGTAACAGCCCCTCCTGGAAAGCGCATGGGCCATGCGGGTGCTTTGATTTCTGGTGGCGCGGATACCGCGGATGCCAAATTAGCAGTAATGGAGGAGTGCGGCTTTAAGGTCACGCGCAATCCATCGGAGATGGCTAGCCTGTTAAAGGCCATGATTTAGTTGTAGGTAGTTGTTTTACTGGTAGTAGTTGTTCAACACATAATAATTATTAGAGGATGACATGGAATTTCTTGCAATGTTAGATTGGTCTGTAGTCTTGCAGATCATTTTGATTGATATTTTGCTGGGTGGCGACAATGCCGTGATCATTGCATTGGCCTGCCGTAACTTACACCCCAACCAACGTAGCGCTGGTATTTTATGGGGTACTGCTGGCGCGATTGTTTTACGTATTGTTTTGACTATATTTGCGGTAACGCTCTTGCAGATTCCGTATCTGAAGGTAGTAGGCGCTTTACTGCTACTCTGGATTGGTTACAAGCTGTTGGCAGATGCCGGCGGTCACGACGAGAATGACTTAGAGGCTCCAGATAAGTTATTTGCAGCAGTAAAAACCATCATCGTTGCTGACTTGGTCATGAGCCTTGATAACGTCTTGGCGATTGCAGGCGCCGCAGGGCAAGTAGACGATCAGGCACATCAATTTGGCTACATCGTTTTTGGCTTAATTGTTTCGGTACCTATCATTATTGCTGGCAGCCGCATCGTGTTATTCCTGATCGATCGTTTCCCTATCATTGTCACTGCTGGCGCGGGATTGCTCGGCTGGATTGCGGGCGGCATGATGATGACCGACCCAGGCATGATCAAGCAATTCGGTGAGGGCATTCAAGATTACGGCTTAATTGCTGGTATTGTCGGTGCGCTGGGCGTCATGATTGTTGGCGAGCTTGCGAAGCGTAAAGCCAGTAAGGCGCACTAAGAAGCAGTAAAGTCGTACACTAAAATCAGAGCAATCTGATGCGGTCAGTCCCCTAGTCAGTGGGCTCTTTGTTAGATCATCGAGCTCCATTCACTAGGGGATTTTTATTGATATGACACCACACAACGAGAACACTATCAGCAACACAGAGAAAAACGGATTTACCCTCATCGAGGTCATGGTGGTTGTTGCCATTATCGGAATTTTGGTTGCCGTAGCGGTTCCGCAGTACCAAGACTACATTGCGCGCAGTCGGGTGATTGAAGGCATGAATTTATCGTCTAGCGCGAAGCTGGCTGTCACCGAAGCATTTGCCAGTCGGGGCGTAGCGCCCATGAATGACGCAACCCAAGGGGCCTTTAGTTTTGCGCCAACACGCAGCGTCAAGGACATTGAGATTTTGCAGTCCGGTGCCATTGCGATTGATTTTCAGCCAACCGTTTCGCGCGAAGGAAGCAATAGCCTAGTACTGATCCCAACCAATTATCCGGATGCCGCGATCCCGACACCAGTTGATTTGTCAAAGCCAGATGGCGCAACTTGGTCAGGAGGCTGGTCATGCCGCTCGGCGATGAGCAATTTGCCTCAACCCTTACTGCCATCGGAATGCCGTACGTCTAAGTAATGGATTGAAGACTGGCGGCTTATTCTGAAAAGGAATTGGCCGCCACGTACATTTGCAAAATTATTTGCGTCGCTTCTTCCATGAGTAATCCATTCCATCGGGACACTTTCCATCCGTAACCCCGGTAGCGCCAAAGACGCCAACCACCTCTTTGCCATCAAACTGAATCGTGACAAATTTAGCCAATTCTTTCGCAAAGGCCATTGCCTCATCTAAGGAGTTGAATTGATGCGTTTCTAGATTGTGTCTAACTAAGACCAATAGCGACTCTCACGGAAGACGTAAATGTTATGAGGCGGACTATTTCGCAACTGCCCAAGTAGCACTCTTGCCACCACCCTTCTCTAAGAGCCTCACATCTCCCATTACCATATCATGGTCTACTGCTTTAGCCATGTCATAAATGGTGAGAAGAGCAATTTAGACTGCGGAAAAATAAAACAACTTAAACCTAAGCCCATCGGGTTAAAAGTTGGGACGATAGGGGGGGGCGGCGTTAGGCTAGAAAAAGAAAAGCTTAAGAATCATTCGAGACCGAATTAATTGGAATACTAGCTGAGCGAAAATCATTATTCATGGCGATTCAAGAGGACGCATTACATCCGCATACGATATAAGGAGGTTTCCCTTATGATTTTCTAGAAATTGACCTCTCCCGCAACAAACTCGCCCCCCATTTTTTAAAAATGCCCTATTTATCTAACTTTAAACACTGTTTTGTACGGCTGACTAACTATTTTTTGAAATAATGCAATGTAATTTTTCATAGCGGGTTTTACCTCCTAATGGGATATAAAATATTTACCATGGATTTGAAAGAAAAAGAGCAATCGCTAAAACTAGCGGACTATTATTTCCGGGAGAACAACTATTTATATGCTAGGCATATTCTCGGTAAGATTATCGAAATAGATTCAAGTAACTCAAAAGCTAATGAATTACTAGCTTACATCTATAGAAATTCAGGACAATTTGACATTTCTTTTGAATTGTTGAATGTCGCCTGCAGTCAAGATGACTGCTCTCCAGATGCTCTTTATTATCTCGGCTCAATCCAACTGGAAAGGCGTCTTTTTGGTCAGGCCATTGAAACATTCAAAAAATCAATCTTAAAAGGGGGTGAATTCTTTGAGGCACTCCATGATCTAGCAGCAGCACAAGCGCATGTAGGAGATTTTAATTCAGCTATTAATAACTTTCGAAAATGTTTAAAATTTGGCAATTTATCACACGAACTCTTTTATAACATCGCTCGAATTTATGATGATTTAAAACAGTACGATGAGGCTATTGCTCACTACGATAAGGCCCTAAACATAAAGCCTAATTTTGCTGAAGGTTGGTCTAATAAAGGGGCGACACTGCACGAACTCAAACGATATGAAGAGGCTATTGCTCACTACGATAAGGCGCTAAAGCTAAAGCCAGATATTGATTGGATGTTTGGAGAACTACTACATACTAAGATGAAAATATGTAGTTGGTCAGGTTTAGCAGAATCTTTGGTGGATATTTTCGAAAAAGTGTTGGCTAAAGAGAAGGTTATCAATCCTTTTACACTGCTTGCTTTTGGTGACGATTCTTTTTTGCATAAAAAATGTTCTGAGACTTATGCAGAAGCTAAATATCCATCTAATTCAACTTTAGGCCCCATTCTTAAGATATCCAAAAAAGAGAAAATTCGCATTGCTTACTTCTCTCCAGATTTTCGCAACCATCCAGTATCACTACTAACTTCCGAACTTTTTGAAATTCACGATAGAGGTAGGTTTGAGGTATTTGCTTTTTCGTTACAAAAAGCCCCCATTGAGGATAAAACAAATTTACGCTTAAGAAAGGGATTTGATAGATTTATAGATGTTGATAATAAGTCAGAGCAAGACATTGCTCAATTAGCACGAGAATTAGAAATAGATATTGCCATTGATTTGGCTGGTCTAACGAAATACTCCAAAACTGGAATTTTTTCCTATCGAGCCGCTCCAATACAAGTAAATTGGTTGGGCTACCCTGGAACAATTGGCGCTAATTATTTTGATTATATTGTCGCCGATAAAACTATCATTCCAAAGCGGTCTCAGGAGTTTTATTCCGAAAAAATAGTAACTCTTCCCCACACCTACATGGTTGACGATTCAAAAAGAAATGCATCTACTAGAATATTTTCTAAAAAAGAATGTGGACTGCCAGAAAATGCATTTGTTTTTTGCTGCTTTAACAATGACTATAAATTTAATAATCAAGTTTTGGATGGATGGTCCAAAATTTTATTAGCGGTAAAAAATAGTGTTGTATGGGTCTCGGAAAATAATGAATATTTTAGAGTTAATATAGCAAATGAATTTCAAAGTCGGGGCATTGATCCCAGCAGGATTATTTTTGCTAAAAGATTAGATTTGATGGAAGACCATTTGGCAAGATATGCTATTGCAGACTTGTTTTTAGACACCCATCCTTACAATGCGCACACAACCGCACTCGACTCATTAAAGACAGGAGTTCCCGTCCTTACACTTATGGGTCAGTCCTTTGCAAGCCGAGTGGCCGCAAGTCTTTTAAATGCAATCGGGTTGCCCGAGCTAATTACTAATACCCAAGAAGAATATGAGGCATTGGCAATTGAGTTAGCTACAAATTCAAGAATGCTTGCAGGTATTAAATCAAAGTTAACTAATAATCTCGAGACTACCCCATTATTAAACACCCCTCTTTTTACAAAAAATCTTGAGACAGCTTACATTAAGATGATGGAGCGATATTGGGCAGATTTACAGCCAGGCCATATTTTTATTGCTTAAAAAATGTTTAAGGTATTGAAATGGCTAACCGCTCATGGCCTATTAGATTTTTTAGTTCATATCCCTAAAAAAAGTTTTGCCCTCAAAAAGAGGTTGCTTGGTAGGCGGGAATTGAGCTCCAGCTTTTATTCTTATTTTTCTCGCTTTCCCGGCCAGCGTTTATTTCTCTGCTACCCATGTACCGCTCTTGCCGCCGCTCTTCTGTAAGAGCTTGATATCACCCATTACCATGCCACAGTCAACTGCTTTGCACATGTCGTAGATTGTGAGGAGAGCAACTTGGACTGCTGTGAGAAACCCAATAAAAACAACGAACTAAGAAAAACTAAAACAACTTAAACCTAAACCAGTCGGTTTAAAAGTTAGGCCAATAAGGACAGCAATAGGCCAGAAAAAAAGAATAGCACAAGAGTCGTATGAGACCGAATCCATCCGCATACTAGCTAAGCGCAATTCAATGTTTATGGTGACTCAGTAGGACGCATTCCATCCGCATACTGGATAGAGTGGGGTACCCCCTTTATCGATTTTCCAGAAACTGACCCAACACCACCCCTAGGCAGCCTTTTAAAACTGGTTCCATCCAGCCACCTTCGCACACTGTTTTGCACAGACGACTAGGTGTTTTTTGAAAGAATGTCCATTTTAGTAGTATTTCGGACGTTCAAATTAGGCTATTTAAGGGTGTCTGAGAGGCAGAGAACGGCCAAAAACAGACATACATTTTTTTGTAATCCTATAATTCAAGTAAATATGACTAGGAATTGCGATGAAGTTACATATGGGGTGTGGTAACAAGAGATTGGATGGGTTTACAAATGTTGATAAATTTAAGACTGACTCGGTTGATGAACTAGTTGACTTAGAGATAATGCCTTGGCCGTGGATGGATAATTCTTGCAAGGAATTGCGTTTCATCCACTCCTTAGAGAACATGGGGCAATCCACTGACCTGTATTTATCGATCATCCAAGAAATATACAGAGTATCCAAGGATGGAGCATTGCTCGTAATACATGTTCCTCATCCTCGTAGTGACGATTATTTAGGTGATCCAA
>JBEBBK010000030.1:0-9673 GCA_041158405.1 Pseudomonadota bacterium | reverse complement strand
TTCCGTGACCAGCAGTTGCCATTGATGATTGGTGGGGCGACCACATCCCGTGTACATACCGCAGTCAAAATTGCGCCGCACTATGATGGTCCGGTTGTGTATGTACCGGATGCGTCACGCTCCGTCTCGGTTGCATCTAGCTTGCTATCGGATGAAAGCGCCAGTAAATTCATTCAAGACTTGCGCGATGACTATGAGCGTATCCGCGTACAACATGCGAATCGCAAAGTGGCACCAACCATTTCACTGGAAGCGGCACGCCAAAATCGAGAGAAAATCGACTGGACTACTTATACGCCAGAGAAACCCAAATTCATTGGTCGCCGCGTCTTTAAAAACTTTGCCCTGAGCGAGATTGCAAAGTTCATTGATTGGACCCCGTTTTTTCAAACCTGGGATTTAGCAGGTAAGTTCCCTGCCATCCTAGAGGATGAGGTAGTTGGCGTAGAGGCGAAAAAAGTATTCGCTGATGCGCAGGCGCTATTAGATAAATTAATCAAAGGCCAGTGGCTACAGGCAGATGGCGTAGTTGCGTTTTATCCTGCCAACGCCATTGGTGATGACATTGTTTTTTATAGTGATGAAACGCGCGAGCATCCCGTATTTGCTTGGCATAACCTACGTCAGCAGTCAGAGCGCCCGGTGGTCGATGGAGTAAAGCGTCCCAATCGCTGCTTAGCAGACTACGTTGCGCCGCGCGATTCTGGCGTAGCAGATTACGTCGGCTGTTTTGCTGTCACTACCGGTCACGGCGTTGAAAAGAAAGTCGCTGAATTTCAGGCAAAAAACGACGACTACAACGCCATCATGCTCAAGGCCCTGGCAGATCGCTTGGCAGAGGCCTTTGCTGAACTCATGCACCACCGCGTACGTACCGATCTATGGGGCTATGCCAGCGATGAGGCCTTAACGAATGAGGCGATGATCGATGAGCAATATCGAGGCATTCGGCCGGCGCCCGGCTATCCTGCCTGCCCAGCCCATGAGGTCAAGCGCGATATGTTGCGCATCGTTGGCGCAGAAGACATTGGCATGACCCTAACGGAGTCATTTGCGATGGATCCGGCGTCTAGCGTCAGTGGATTTTATTTGGCACACCCCAACGCGCAGTACTTTAACGTTGGTAAAGTGGCAGCCGATCAGGTCGAAGATTTAGCGAAGCGCCGTGATGAATCCATTGAAACGGTGCGCCGGTCCCTGTCCAGCTCATTAGAGTAAAGCTAGGTTCAAACGCCCCAAACTACTGGTTCATTTGTAGTGCAAGCCTGTTTCATGAGCTCCAGGAAGGGGAAAGCGCGCTGCCCTAAGCGATCAGCAGTGGGATTTGCCTGATTGGATTCTGCTGAGTTATCGGGCACAGTATTTCGGGAGCCTGCATCGGCCGCAATGGCAGATTCAAGCTGGGCAATAAACTCCGGTAAACGCTCTGCCACCAAGATGCCGCGTTTATCTAGGGGATGCTCAAGGATATCAAAAATACGTTGGCTCAAATCCGCGAGCATGATGACATCGGGACCTGCTTTAGAGTGAAATTGATAGATCATAATTTAGCTTACCACCTTTATAGAAGCCTCTATTCATAACCGGTCGCTGCGCCTGATAAACTCACCTTTCTATGCTGTTAAATCATAAAAACCAATTAATTGCATCCTTACGCGCGGCCTTGAGCGCCGTCGCGGATGGTCGCGGTATCGCAGTAGATGCGCTGATTGAGCCGCGGTTAGAGCGACCTAAGTCGGTCGACCATGGCGATGTCGCTTGCAACATTGCTTTGCAAATCGCCAAAGCCTGGAAGATGAATCCCCGTGAGCTAGCCCAAGCCATTGTGGATTCCTTGGGGGCGGACTCTAGTTATGCAAGGCTGATTGCGTCGAGCGAGATTGCAGGCCCTGGATTTATCAACTTCCGCTTAAGCAATGCAGCCAAAACCGAAGTAGTAACTGCGGTACTAGATCAGAAAAAAGCATTCGGTAAACGGACGCAAGATGAATCGTCGCGGGCAATGGTCGAGTTTGTTTCTGCTAATCCAACCGGCCCCTTGCACGTTGGTCATGGCAGGCAAGCGGCACTCGGTGATGCCATCGCCAATCTGCTGGATACCCAAGGGATTGAAGTGCACCGTGAGTTTTATTACAACGATGCTGGGGTACAGATTGCGAATTTAGCGGCATCAGTACATGCCCGCTTGAGCGGATTAAAGCCTGGCGATGCGAGTTGGCCAGAGCTGGCTTACAACGGCGATTACATTGCGGAAATTGCACAGGCATATAAGGCCTCCCATGAATGCAAGGGCGTCGATGATTTAGCCGCGATTCAGCAATTTGCGGTTGCTTACCTTCGCAATGAGCAGGACATCGACTTGCGCACCTTTGGCGTTCAGTTTGATTGCTACTACCTTGAGTCATCTTTGTATACCGACGGCAGTGTGGCTCAGATCGTTGCTGACCTGGGATTAGTAGGCAAAACATATGAGGCCGATGGCGCGCTGTGGCTCAGGACAACGGAAGATGGCGACGATAAGGATCGCGTCATGCGCAAGTCCGACGGCACATACACCTATTTTGTGCCTGACGTTGCTTACCATGCAAGCAAGTGGCAGCGTGGTTTTACGAAAGTAATTAATGTCCAGGGCAGCGATCACCATGGCACCATCGCCCGCGTTCGCTCTGGCTTACAAGGCGTTGCACAAAAACGCAGCTGGACTATTCCAGCGGATTACCCCGACTATGTTCTGCACAAGATGGTGACGGTGATGCGGCATGGGCAGGAGGTGAAGATTTCAAAACGGGCTGGCTCTTATGTGACCGTACGCGACTTAGTGGAGTGGTCTGGTGGTGTTACCGAGTCGATGAATGTGGAAGAGCGCGAATTGGCCTTGCAGCGGGGGCGTGATGCAGTGCGCTTCTTCTTGATTTCCCGCAAAGCCGATACGGAATTTGTTTTTGATGTTGATTTAGCTCTGCAACAGAATGATGAAAATCCTGTCTTCTATGTGCAATACGCGCACGCACGCATTTGCTCAATCTTGCTGCAATGGAGTGGTACTGAAGCAGACTTACTGAATGCCAACCTTTCCCTTTTGGATAGCAAGGCTTCTGACCATTTGCTGCGCCGCCTTGCGGAGTATCCGGAGATGCTAACGACTGCGGCTACCGATTTATCCCCACACGCAGTAGCGTTTTATCTGCGCGACTTGGCAGGGGACTTCCATACTTTTTACAATGCAGACCGGGTTTTGGTGGACGATGAAAACCTTAAATTAGCTAGGCTGGCTTTATTGTCGGCAACCCGGCAAGTGATTGAAAATGGATTGGCTTTATTGGGTGTATCGGCACCTAGAAAAATGTAAGATAAGGGAAATGATGAAAAAAGCCAATCGACCCTCCGTACTTCCAGCGCCGCTTATCGCCCAAAGCGATAGGGAGTTTGGCGGCACGATCTTGGGATTAGTGATTGGTTTGGCGATCGGCCTTAGCCTTGCTTTGGCAGTGGCCTACTACATTTCTAAAACACCGCCGCAAGAGCGGCCTGGAGTGAAAGCACCCAACCTTCCTTTGTCCATTAAACCAGCTGCGCCAGTGGAAGCGGTGGTTAGCGAAGAAGAAAAGCCGGTAACTCAAATTGATTTAAATAAACCGCTGCAGGGCAAATCTCCAGCTGTCCCCAGCAGCGCTGACCCGATTGCCGACATTGCGACCGGCAAAGCAGCGGCGGACGCTGCGACGAGCGCAAAGGCAGATGTTGTCTTTTTTGTTCAAACCGGCGCATTTGCAAGTCAATCCGAAGCCGATGCTCAAAAAGCCAGTTTAGCCATGCAGGGTATGCAATCTCAGATTAGCGAAGGGCTGATTGATGGAAAATCCGTCTGGCGGGTTCGTATCGGTCCTTTTGCCAATGTCGATGACAGCGGTATTGTACGTAGCAAATTAAACGGCATGGGCATTAAGCCGGCCGTCATTAAGGTTAATAAATAATGAAATCATTTTCTCGATTAATGCAGCTCGTACTCGGCACCCTGTTTGCCTTGAGTTGTTTCATGCCTGTTTCACATGCCCAAGGGCCCGCAAAGATAGAGCCTGGATTTGATTACCGTATCCTGCCGGTGGCGCAACCGCTCGATACCAAAGGCAAGGTAGAGGTCATTGAATTCTTTTGGTACGGATGCCCGCATTGCTTTGATTTTGATCCTGAAATCATGGCATGGGAAAAGCGCCAAGCAAAAGACGTGGTATTTCGTCAGGTGCCGATTGCCTTTCGCGAGGAGTTAATGCCGCACAGCCAACTGTTTTATGCGCTCGAAGCCTTAGGTAAAAGTAATCTGAATTCCAAGGTGATGTTTGCTATGCACAGGGAAAACAAACGTCTTCTCAATGAGAATGACATTGCGGATTGGGTTGCTAGTCAGGGCGTCGATCGTAATGCATTCCTGGCTTCATATCGTTCGTTTGCTGTCGTTTCAAAAGCAAGGGCGGCGCGGCAACTGGGTGATGCTTACCGCATTGATGGCGTTCCCACCGTAGCGATTCAAGGAAAGTACATTACTTCACCTTCGATTGCTGGTACTCGCGCAAAAGCCATAGCCGTGATGGATCACTTGGTCGACAAAGTCAGAAAAGAGAATTACAAGTAAACGACGGAGTGGTGCACTCGGCGTTAAATTTTGACAAAACGCCGTAATATCCAGAAGTAAATTGGATAGGGCAGTAAGCGTAAAAACTTTAAGAACCCAGAAAACCGTTTTGGAAAATGGATATCAAACTCGCCATCCCGTATGCCATCTAAAATGTGTTTAGCTGCTTCTTCAGAGCTAATTAAGGCGGGCATTTCAAAGTCATTTTGCGCGGTGGCTTCAGTTTTTACAAAGCCCGGAGAAATCATGTGGACTCCAATGCCTTGGGGTTGCAGGTCATAAAAGAGGGTTTCGCAAAAATTAATCATGGCTGCTTTACTAGGGCCATAGGCTAAAGCCTTAGGCAGACCGCTGTAGCCTGCCACGCTACCAACAATGGCAATATGACCGCTGTGCCGTTCTAACATATTGGGTAAGACTGCGGCAACAGCGCGCATCGGACCCAATACATTGGCATTGATGGTCTTCTCGGCGGAGTCCATTTCAAAGTTATCTGCGCGCAGCGGTATGTATATCCCAGAAACAAACAACAGTAGATCGAGCTGGCCCCATTCCTGCATTAGGTTTTGATAGGCCTCCTGAATTGCTTTGGGCTCGGTCACATCCAAAGGTAATATCAGACTTTGATTGGGCTTGGCATGCCCTGCAACGGCTTGAAGATTTTGCAGGCGACGGCCAGATAGTGCAACCGACGCACCTGCTGCTAATAGAGCAATTGCGCAGGCCTCACCAATACCGCTGCTTGCACCAATGACCCAGACTCGTTTTCCTGAAAAGCCCTGCATGCCAATTTGTTTCATGGGCGTAAGCTATCTCCGCTGCAGTGATCGTGAGTGAGGGTGAATTGCACCACATCGATATTTCGCTCTGAAAAACCTGCAGCGCAATACATGAGGTAGAAATTCCAGAGTCGGATGAAGGCCTCATCAAAGCCGAGTTGGCGCACTTCATCTAGTTGGCGATTAAAGGATTCATACCAAATACACAGTGTTTTTGCGTAATCGGCACCAAATGCAAATTCGTCGTCAATGCGCAAACCCGCCCGAGCCGCATATTCTTTGAAGACCGACTTGGATGGCAACATACCACCCGGGAAAACGTATTGCTGAATAAAGTCCGTGCTACTTCGGTAGCGCTCAAACAATTCTTCGGCAATCACAATGGTTTGGATGCACGCTTTTCCGCCGCGTTTGAGGGATGATGCAATCGTCTTGAAATACTGCTCCCAATGGTTTTCACCAACGGCTTCAAACATCTCGATCGATGCAATGCCATCGAATTGCTCTTTGCAATCGCGATAGTCCTGAAGCCGAATTTCAGAAACAAGGCCTTGTTGTGCAAGGCGCGCTTCTGCAAATTTCTGTTGTTCTCGGGATAAAGTAAGCCCAGTTACATGACAGCCTGCTAGCGCCGCTTCTTCAATGAAGCCACCCCAGCCGCAGCCAATCTCAAGTATTCCTTTTTCGGGAGTGGCATCAATAGAAGACAAGATACGGCGGTACTTATTGGATTGCGCCTCGGCTAATGGGATCTGAAGATCGCCACTAAACCAGGCGCTGGAATAGGTCATGCTGGGATCAAGCCATAAACAATAAAAGGGATTGCCCAAGTCATAGTGCGCATGAATGTTTTTGCGGCTACCTGATTTGGAGTTGTTGCGCATCCGATGTTTGAGACGGTAGAACAAAGAGCCAAACCAGCTGCCATAGATGGCTTTTTCGAGCAGGGTCCGATTTCGAATCGCTATCTCTAATATGGCCTTTAAGTTGGATGTATTCCATTGGCCGCGAATATAGCTTTCCGCAAAACCGATGTCCCCATGCTTTAGGACGTCTTTAAAAACATCCCAATCGAGGATATGCAAGTCTGCGTGTAAGTCATCACTAGTAGCACCAAAATATTCTGTTCTGCCGTCCGGCAAGGTAAGGGCTAAATGCCCAGATTTAACATTGCTCAATAAGGCCAGAAAGGTTCGTGCCGCCAGCGGAACCGAGTGGGTTGACTGTCGATCGAAAGAGCGAGAGAAACTTAATCGCGATAGCAGGGATTGTCCAGGTCGGTTCATCTACTAACTTCAAAGTCGGGCGGTTTGGGTTTGGAGTGAAACGGGACGCCCTTGGCCCATAGCTTTAGTGCTTGCCAATGAATCCGTCCGATCACCCCAATGCTCATGAGAGGATATCGCAATATCGCTAAATACAGGGAAGCGCGCGTCAGTGGGCGTGCTTCACCGCTAATGCTGGTGTGTATCAAGGACTCTCCATCCTCATGCAGCTCAATGCGGTTGACGGTATTCCGTTCGGATTGGCTTTCTTGAGGAAATAGGAAGCGAAAGCGGTATTCGCCGCTGACGTCGCAAAAAGGCGATACATGAAAGACCTTGTTAGTTGTAAGGGTTTCTCCAGAACGCAGTGGCTCACCGGAATCTTTACTTAACAAATAGCAGTGACGCTCCCCAAACGTATTGTTTACCTCCGCAATCACGGCACGTACTTGCCCATTTGGTTTAGTACAAATCCAAAAACTCACGGGATTAAAAACATAAGCCAATACCCGGGGAAAAGTTTGTAACCAGATTTCGCCATCGGGGTGAGCAATGCCATACGAGTCCAAGATTTGTTCGGCCCAAGCGAGGCTGTCTGCATCACCGCGGCCATGGTCTTTATCAAAAAATGAAAAGAAGCGAAATTGATTGTCGCCTAGGCCATGCTGACGAAGTAAAGCCGGGTTACGTTTACGCTCTCGCATGGGAACGCTGATCGTAAACACCGAATACGCAAATGCATTCTTTGCAGGACGGAAGCGGCGGTGTTGTACGACTCCGAAATTCAGTTTCGGCGTTAATTCAGTTTGCAACGCTGACCCCTGCTGCAGAAGTATGGAGACCATTAAATGGCTTGTTGCGTTCTAGAATCGCTTCAGCAACCGTCTCTCCTGAGCGCAAGCCATCCTCATGAAATCCGTACCCAGTCCATGCGCCGCAATACCAAACCGATGACTGGCCTTGAATCAGAGGTATGCCCGCTTGTGCATCGGTAGCGCGCATATCAAATACAGGGTGTGCATACCGAATTTCTTGGAATACCTTACTGGGGTCAGGCTCACGCAGTGGATTTAGAGTGACGATGATCGGAATGTCTTTGAGTGCTGGGGGAAGGGGTTGGAGGAGGTTAATCAGATAACTGACGCTAACCGTATCTTCAGTGACGTCAGCATGCTTCGCTTGTGCAGTGTAGTTCCAGGCAGCCCAGCAGCGCTTACGCTTTGGTAAAAAAGAGGCATCGGTATGCAAGATGGCCCGATTGGCCTGATACGGAATTGCGCTCAGAATCGATTGACTTGCTGAATCAATGCCACGCAGCAGATTAAGGCTTTGGTCGCTATGGCAGGCCATCACAATCTCATCAAACTGGGCAGTACCACTGGCACTAATGACTTCAATTGCCTTCTGCTTGCTATTCGTGGGGACATGAACTGCAGTAACTGCTTCACGAACCCAATGAACGCCATATTGATCAAGGGCGCCGACTAAGCGTTTCACGTATTCGCGTGAACCGCCCTGCACCGTAAGCCATTGTGGTCGATCTTGTATTTTTAAGAGACCGTGGTTATGGCAAAAGCGCGCCATGGTTTGAATCGGAAACTCCAGCATTTGATCGACAGAGCATGACCAAATCGCGCCAATCATCGGCAAAAAATACCAATCCCGAAAAGGCTTACCAAAGCCATGGCGATCCAGAAAATCGGCAATGCTTTCTTCTGGTATTGATGCATTGCTTAGGTGCGTATCGCTTGACTCCTGATTTAAAGCCAGGGCAGTAGCAAGCGCATTAAAGCGCATGATGTCACGTGCCATTTTCCAAAAGGCAGGGCGGAGTAAATTGCTCCGCTGACCAAAAAAAGAATTGAGATCATTTCCAGCCCATTCCAGTGGCGGAGTCGATTCGATTTTTACGGAAAAAGACATCTCGGAAGGAAAAATAGGTACAGCTAATTCTTCAAATAAGCGAACGAGGCGCGGATAGGTGCGGTGATTAAAGACCAAGAACCCGGTATCGACGCCATGCTGAACTGGACCGCCTGGCGTATCAATGGTGATATCAACCGTATTGCTGTGACCGCCGATGTGCTTGCCTGACTCGTAAATTGTGATTTCAAAATCGGGCTGCAGACGCAGGCGGTAAGCGCAGCCCAGGCCAGAGATGCCAGCACCAATAATTGCAATGCGTTTTTTGGCCATTACTGCTTCCCTTGCAGTAACTTCTCAATTTGCGATGTTATGGTTCTGCCGCCAGGATTAGAGAGACTGCCATACGCCTCCACTACATTACCATTGCGATCAATTAGGTATTTATAAAAATTCCACTTGGGCGTTGTGCCCGTTTTTTCAATCAGCGTCTTGAATAAGGGATTTGGATTTTTACCAGACACACTCGTTTTGGCAAACATCGGGAACTTGACGTCGTAGGTGTTTTTACAAAATTCCGCAATTTGCTTATTCGTCCCAGGCTCTTGTTGACCGAAGTCATTCGATGGAAAGCCTAGAACAACAAAGCCTTTTTGTTGATACTTAGAATAAATTTTCTCAAGGTCGTCGTATTGACCAGTAAAGCCACAGTAACTAGCGGTATTCACCACCAAAATAACCTTACCTTGGTACTGGCATAAGTTTTGGGGCACTTCGTCTTGCAAACGTAAAAACGTATGGGAAAGAAGGGGGCTACAGGTAGGGGCTGCAGTCTGAGCAAATGCTGGGCTACTGAAAGAGAGCCCCAGCCAACAGGCTGCTAAAACGAAGAAATGCCGCATAAATTCATCAAGCAAAAAAAGAACAGGACTCCAGTCTAAGTCATTCCAGTTAAGATGTTTTATGAGCAAAAAATCCCCAACGGCCAAAAGCGCAAAGGGCAGTCAAACGGCCCGTAATCTCATCTTAGTTTTGGGTGATCAACTGAACCTGGCCAGCCCAGTTCTGCAAAATGCTGATTGGCAGCAGGATGCGGTATTGATGATTGAGTCTGCTGGCGAGGCCACCTGGGTTTG
>JBEBBK010000029.1:0-9770 GCA_041158405.1 Pseudomonadota bacterium | reverse complement strand
GTGCTGGCGGCTACTGGGGCGCTGTTTACGTATTCACAGCAATCAAGGGTTTGCAGGTTGTCATTGATGGTCCGGTTGGCTGTGAAAACCTTCCCGTCACATCGGTGTTGCATTACACCGATGCCTTGCCACCCCATGAGTTACCTATTGTGGTGACCGGCTTGGCCGAAGAACAATTGGGTCGGGAAGGTACTGAAGAATCAATGAAGCGCGCACATAAAGTGCTGGACCCTGATTTGCCTGCAGTCGTCGTGACTGGCTCAATCGCCGAAATGATTGGTGGCGGCGTTACTCCAGAGGGAACTGGAATTAAACGCTTTTTACCGAGAACCATTGATGAAGATCAGTGGCAGTGCGCTAACCGGGCGATGAACTGGTTGTGGACTGAATATGGCTTAAAGAAAATACCAGCACGCCCAGCGCGAAAAGACGGCGAAAAGCCAATGGTCAATATCATTGGACCTGCTTATGGCACATTCAATCTATATAGCGATCTTGCTGAAATAAAGCGCCTGGTTGAAGGCATTGGCGCCCAAATAAATATGGTGTTCCCGCTCAGCAGCCATTTAGCTGATGTAGAAAAGCTGGCTGATTCCGATGTCAATATTTGCATGTACCGAGAATTTGGTCGCCTCCTCTGCGAGACATTAGAGCGCCCATACCTGCAAGCGCCAATTGGTATGCATTCGACGACTGCATTTTTGCGAAAGTTAGGCGAATTAACAGGCCTTGATCCAGAGCCATTTATTGCTCAAGAAAAAAATACGACGCTTAAGCCAGTTTGGGACTTATGGCGCTCAGTCACTCAAGACTTTTTTGGTACCGCTAGCTTTGCGATTGTGGCAAACGAAACCTACACACGCGGCGTAAGTCATTTCTTAGAAACTGAAATGGGTCTGCCTTGTAACTTTGCAGTCTCCAGAATGCCCGGTCAAAAAACCGACAACATCGAAATTCGCAACTTAGTACAAAAGAAAACGCCGCTCGTTTTGTTTGGAAGTTACAACGAACGCATGTATGCCAGTGAAGTGAATGCCCGTTGCTGCTACATTCCTGCTTCTTTCCCAGGAGCAATTATTCGTCGGCATACCGGTACGCCTTATATGGGCTATTCAGGTGCGGCTTACTTAATTCAAGAAGTATGCAATGCGTTGTTTGATGCGCTCTTTCATATTTTGCCTTTGGGCACCGAAATGGATAAGGTTGATCCGACACCAGCCCGTTTGCAAACCGCAATCCATGCCATGCCTTGGGATGTTGAGGCGCAATTGCTGCTGAATCGCTTAATTAGTGGCCAGCCTGTGTTAACCCAGATCTCGGTTGCGAAACGCCTACGTGATATGGCAGAGCGCGAGGCGCGCAGCGGCAATTTAGAACGCGTCACTGTTGCTTGTGTGAATAAATCCAAAACGTCGCTTGGCGTGATGGAGACAGCATGATCAAGTCGCAACCCATTTGCCTGATGTCAGGGCAGCCCCAATATGGCACCACCATGCCATGTCCCCAAATCTACAGGGGTGATGTAGAAAAGACCGTAAGGTCAGTCTTAAGGAGTATTCATCATGAGTGAAAACAGATCTATATCTGGGCTTACCGATGCAGAGGCACAAGAATTCCATGCATTTTATGTGCAAGGTCTTCTCGGATTTTCTGCTGTCGCCGTCGTTGCGCACATCCTAGTATGGGCGTGGCGTCCATGGTTTTTTTAAGTAGCAGTCATTAAGTTTTAGAAAATAAAGTGAAGAGGTGAATCATGAAGATTAATACAGAAGTTTTGAATAAAAATTTGGTGAATGACAGATTGTCATTCAAGCTTATTTTTTTGATTAGTTATGTAGTGATCTTTGGAGTTGCCTTGTTAACGATTGCTTTGCCGGCATCTCAAAAAAGCTGGCTGTTTGGAAGCTCAGACAGCACATCATTTTTTAAGACTGTCGAAAGTGGCGTTTATAGCTTTATGTCTTACTTAAATTAGGAGAAACATTATGTGGAGAATTTGGAAGCTATACGACCCACTACGCGCGATGGTTGCGCAGGGCGTTTTCCTCTTTGCTTTAGCCGCAATGATTCATTTGATCCTATTGAGTACTACTCAATACAAATGGCTCGATGGCATGAGTCAAGAGCAGTACAAAGCATCAATTGCAACACAAAAGAAGTAATTGTTGTACCGGCGTAAGCAGGTATCTAGCGATAGCTACCTGCTTACGGCAGATTAATTAAAGATGAGAGTGATCTCGTTTTGTAAGGAGTGCATAAATGGCTATGCTCAATTTTGAAAAGAAATACCGCGTACGCGGTGGCACCTTAATCGGAGGAGATCTATTTGATTTCTGGGTTGGGCCATTCTATGTTGGTTTTTTTGGCGTAACAACGATCTTCTTTAGCTTTCTAGGTACCGCTCTAATCCTTTGGGGTGCTGCCCAATCGGGTGTTTGGAATGTGTGGCAGATTAATATTGCCCCTCCCGACATCAGTTATGGGCTAGGGCCGGCGCCGATGATGGAGGGTGGTTTGTGGCAAATCATCACGATCTGTGCCCTTGGCGCTTTTATATCCTGGGCACTCCGTGAAGTAGAAATTTGCCGCAAGCTGGGTATGGGGCTCCACGTTCCGGTCGCCTTCAGTATGGCGATCTTTGCCTATTTCACTTTAGTTGTCATTCGCCCGGTCTTGATGGGCGCTTGGGGGCATGGTTTCCCATACGGCATCTTGAGTCATTTGGATTGGGTCTCCAATACCGGGTACCAGTACCTGCATTTTCACTACAACCCAGCCCACATGCTAGCGGTTACCTTTTTCTTTACTACAACACTAGCGTTGTCTTTGCACGGCGCTTTGATTTTGTCTTCGACTAATCCGCAGCCTGGTCATAACGTCAAAACACCCGAGCATGAAGATACCTTCTTCAGGGACATCATCGGTTATTCCGTCGGCACCTTAGGCATCCATCGGGTTGGATTATTTTTAGCCTTATCAGCAGGCTTTTGGAGTGCAGTATGTATTGTGATTAGCGGCCCATTCTGGACTAAAGGATGGCCTGAATGGTGGACATGGTGGCTTAACTTGCCCATCTGGAGCTAATAGGGGAGAACATGATGGAATATCAAAATTTATTTACTCAAACACAAGTAACAGGCCCTGCTAGTCATGGCGTTCCAATCAATGCATACGATATGCGCGAGCGTACAAAGCCATTCGGTTTTAGTTACCTTATGGGCGTCATCGGTAATGCGCAGCTCGGGCCAATCTATTTAGGTCGACTTGGTGTTGCCTCATTGATGTTTGGTATTACTGCGTTTGTTTTAATTGGCTTAAACATGCTGGCCCAAGTGGATTGGAATCCAATTCAGTTTGTGCGCCAACTATTTTGGTTATCGCTCGATCCGCCTGCGCCCAAATATGGCCTGACCTTTCCGCCCATGAATGAAGGCGGTTGGTGGCTCATTGTCGGCCTCTTCACAACTATTTCAATCATGTTGTGGTGGTACCGGACCTATCGCCGTGCGATTGCACTGGGCATGGGAACCCATGTGCCTTGGGCATTTGCAGCTGCGATTTGGTTGTTCCTGGTGCTTGGCTTGATTCGTCCTGTACTGATGGGTAGCTGGAGCGAAGCGGTACCATTTGGCATCTTCTCGCACCTGGACTGGACTGCAGCCTTTTCTATTCGCTACGGTAATTTGTTCTACAACCCATTCCATATGCTGTCGATTGTGTTCTTGTATGGCTCTGTTTTACTCTTTGCCATGCACGGCGCAACCATCTTGGCAGTTAGTCGTTTTGGTGGCGAGCGTGAAATCGAGCAAATCGTTGATCGCGGAACGGCTTCTGAGCGCGCCGGCCTTTTCTGGCGCTGGACCATGGGCTTTAATGCGACGATGGAATCGATTCACCGTTGGGCTTGGTGGTTTGCAGTGTTAACACCAATCACAGGTGGTATTGGTATCTTGTTAACTGGTACCGTGGTGGATAACTGGTATCTGTGGGGTGTAAAACACGGCATAGCTCCGTCATATCCCGCCTATTTTGAGGTGGTTGCTGATCCCGCACTGAGTGCACCAATGGCACCCGCCGCTATTCAGGGAGCGAAATAATGAAAGCCGGAATTAATAAATTACTGATTACTTTAGGCCTTGCTTCCGCCGCCCTATTAACGGGTTGCGAGCGCCCGCCGATTGATGCGGTGCAAACAGGGTTCCGTGGTACGGCGATGGTGGAGATAAATAATCCCCGCACACAGGAAAAGTTAGCCGCTGAAAATGTTGTTCCTGCGAGCGTAGCTGCATCGCCAGATGGACCTAAGGCAAGTGCGGTATATAAAAACGTCAAGGTACTGGGTAATTTGAGTGAGGCTCAGTTCACTTCCTTTATGGTGGCCATGACATCCTGGATTGCGCCAAAAGAAGGATGTGGCTATTGCCACAACGTGCAGAACTTTGCAGACGATTCGGTTTATACCAAAAACGTTTCACGCACGATGATTCAAATGACACAGGCGATTAACTCGAATTGGAGTAACCACGTTAAAGATACTGGCGTGACCTGCTATACCTGCCATCGTGGTAATGCCGTACCAAAAGAAGTTTGGTTTGATACAGCAGAGAAAAAGAAAGGCGGCATGCTGGGTAATCGAAACGGACAGAATGCGCCTTCGCCAGCGGTTGGCTATGCCTCTTTACCAAACCAACCCTTCTCCAGTTATTTCTTAGCGGGTAAAGATGCTGCACGCATCACGGGTCCTACCGCTTTGCCAACTGGTCACGTGAAAACAATTCAGGAAACTGAATCGGTCTTTGCTGTGATGATTCATCAATCCAATGCTTTGGGCGTCAATTGCACTTATTGCCATAACTCCAGAGCATTTGCGGACTGGGAAGAGAGCCCTCCACAGCGCGCCCAAGCATGGCATGGTATTCAGATGGTGAAGGATGTGAACAGCAATTACATTGTGCCCATAACCTCAGTATTTCCGCCACACCGCTTAGGGCCAGATGGGGATGTAGCGAAGGCCAATTGCGCCACTTGCCATCAAGGTGCAAATAAGCCCCTGTTGGGTAAAAGCATGCTGAAAGACTATCCATACTTAGTCGGACCGCCAACTGCAAAGCCAGTGACCGTAGCGCAACAGAAGTAGGCGGGCTTGGCTTTTCAAGCACCGTCAATCATGAAGGAATAGGGATGGACCAAAAGGTCGATCGTTTTAAGATACCCGAGCTGGCTGTTTTAGGCGGCGCTAAAAAGACAGGAGCTCGGGCCATTGTGATTGGCAGTGGCTTTGGCGGCTTAGCGGCCGCTATTCGGCTGGCAGTAAAGGGGTACGAGGTTACGGTTCTTGAACGCCTTGATTCCCCTGGTGGACGTGCCTATGTGCATCGCCGTAATGGCTATACCTTTGATGCGGGCCCCACCATCATTACTGCTCCATTCTTGCTGGAAGAATTGTGGACCTTGTGCGGTCGTGACATGAAGGATGACATTGATTTGCGTCTCATGGATCCGTTCTATCAAGTTCGCTTTGCAGATGGGCGGATCTTTCATTACACCGGCGATCCAGAGAAAATGCGCGCTGAAGTGGCTAGATTTGAGCCATCAGACCTACCTGGGTATGAGCGCTTTCTAAAAGAAGCGGAAAAATGCTACAAGTTGGGCTTTGAAGAGTTGGGCGATTTCTGTTTTCAGAATCTGATCGACTTAGCAAAAGCCTTTCCTAGTCTTGTCAAGATGCGCGCGTGGAACAATTTGTATTCCTTGGTCGCGAAGCACATTAAAAATCCACAACTGCGTGAAGTGATGAGCTTTCATCCGCTCCTGATTGGCGGCAACCCTTTCTCAGTGACAGCGGTGTATTCACTGATCAATGCCTTGGAGCGTAAATGGGGGGTGCACTCGGTCATGGGCGGTACAGGCAAGCTGATTCAGGGATTGGTTAAGTTACTGAACGAGCAGGGCGTTGAAGTTCGCTATAACTCCACCGTCCGTAAAATTAATATTGAAAATAATCAAGTTACCGGCGTTACTTTAGAAAATGGTCAGGTGTTGTATTCCGATCTAGTGGTTTCCAATGCCGATACCGCTTGGACCTATAAGAATTTGGTTGATGCCAAATACCGCAAAGTATGGACCGATAAAAAAGTTGATAACGGCAAGTACTCCATGAGCTTGTTCGTTTGGTATTTTGGAACCAAGAAAAAATACCCTGAAATACCACACCATATGATGCTTCTGGGTGAGCGCTATAAGACACTGTTGGATGATATTTTTAAAAAGCATCACCTAGCAAAAGACTTTAGTTTGTACTTGCATCGCCCAACGGCAACCGATCCATCGATGGCGCCAGAGGGTTGCGATACTTTTTATGTGCTCTCCCCAGTGCCTCATTTGGATAGCGGAACGGACTGGCAGGCGACGGCAGAGTCGTATCGCCAGGCCATAGCCAATAAACTGGAAAGTACAGTGATGCCGGATTTACAGGCTAATATCAACGAGTCATTCATGATGACACCACAAGACTTTAAAGATCGGCTTCTTTCCCACAAAGGAGCGGCCTTTGGTCTTGAGCCCTTACTAACGCAGAGCGCTTGGTTTAGGCCACACAATCGCAGCGAAGACATTGCTGGTTTGTATATGGTGGGTGCAAGCACTCATCCTGGGGCTGGTATTCCAGGGGTGCTATCTTCAGCAAAAGCATTTGATTCGGTCATAGAGCCAGTTACCAATGCGTATATGCAGCAGGGTAGTCATGCAGCAACTTAATACCGTCCGCGCCATTAGCGCTGAATTTGGCTTTCAATTGGATTTACGTACCTGCACTGAACTCATGAAAGACGGGTCCAAATCCTTCTTTGCTGCCTCTAAAATTTTGCCAAGCAATATTCGCAGTTCGGCAACTGCTTTGTATGCCTTTTGCCGCCTATTAGATGACTTGGTAGACGATCAGAATGCCAGTGCTGATGTGATTCCCCAAATTCAGGAACGACTCAGCCGTATCTATCAGCAAGATCCGATTGATGTGCCTGCAGACCGTGCCCTTGCATTGGTAGTCGAGCGATTTGGTATTCCGAAGATTTTGCTCGAGGCTTTAATTGAGGGTTTCCAGTGGGATCGCGATGGCCGTCGCTACGAAACTATCGAGGATTTACAAGCCTATGGCGCTCGTGTTGCTTCTACGGTGGGTGTCATGATGACCCTGATCATGGGTGTACGCGATCCAGTCGTACTGCAACGTGCATGTGAGCTTGGTTTGGCCATGCAATTGACCAATATTGCACGCGACGTTGGCGAGGATGCCCGTAATGGCCGCCTGTATTTGCCACGTAGCTGGATGCGGGAAGCCGGGATCGACTCTGATGCCTGGTTGCAGGATCCGGTATTCAGTGAAGCGCTTGGCTCGGTTGTTTCTCGGCTATTAAAGACCGCCGATGCAATGTATCAGCGCTCTATTGCTGGAGTTGCTGGCTTGCCCCGCAATTGCCGTGCAGCTATTTCTGCGGCACGCTTGATTTACTGCGAAATCGGTCGTGAAGTGGAGCGCCGGGGCATGAATTCCATTAATCACCGCGCAGTGGTGCCATTCTCCAAAAAACTGCTGTTGATGGGTCAGGCTTTTATGGCTGGTATTTACAGCCCTAAATTAAATGCAATACTCGAACCCATTGCAGAACTGCAGTTTTTAGTAGATGCAGTTTTACCCAACGATCCGCACGCCCATTACGAAGGCTCGATTGAGGATCGGATGATTTGGGTCATTAACTTAATGGAGCGGGTAGAGCGCCGCCGCATTCAAAACTACGAAACCTTTATGCAGCCAGAAAAAGCGGCCGCGTAATACTGCTAGACAACTTCGGCATCCCTCTTTAGGAAAACATCCTCGGTATGCGTGGCATGCGCCATGGCAGCATGAGTTGTGTGCTGGTTGCCACGAGGCGTGGTACGTTTAGCGTTTCATGCATCGATGTTACCTTTTCTCCGAGCAGGGTCGATTGCAAAATGGAGCGCGCATAAAAAGGCGTATCTTCCAGAAGTTGGCTGGTGCTAGCAAGGGTATTGGCGTCGGTACGCATGTGGCGCTGAATGCGCCAGCCGGTTTTCTTGAGGGCTTGGCGTGCTGGAGCCTCAAATGGTTCAACGCTTCCATCAGGCTTAAAGCGCATGGCAATCAGTCGCTCAACCCCCGATTTTTGACGGACATCGTAAATCACGGCGGTGCTACCGTCTTTCATCGAAGCGCGCGACCAATCCCATTCCGTAAACGGTACGCTAATCGCCTCATCTCCTTCGTTTGAATCAAAGTAGGCATGGCCATGCCAACGCAATTTGGGTTGATCCATGCTGACCTCGACTCGGGCCGATGGCGCAATTGGACCCCAGCGGTGTTTTTCTGCGTCATCCAAAGGGGTAGTGAACTGAAATAGCTGTTCTGGATAGACTTTGATCGTGCCAGCAACTTTTTGACCAAATGGAATGGCACGCTCGGCAATGCTAATTGTCAAACAGTTGCCATCCCAATGCAGCCCGCTGGGTCCAATCTGGAAGGTGTGCTGATCGCGGTGAATCCATTTGCCTCCGCGCTCCGTCATGGTCCAGCGTTTATTACCGGGGCTATAGATTGCGACATTGAGCGCGCAATAATCATTAGCATCTGCGGGTTGTGATCGATTGGCCCAGGCATAGTAGGGCGAAAACACACTACCGACGAAAGCAATGATGCTGATCCCGTGCTGACCATCATCGCTTAGCGCATCAAGGTACCACCAGAGGTAGTTACCAGGATCTACCGCTTGATTAAATTGCGGCGTGCCATCAGGGCCGCGACCGCCTGACGACCGGACAAAGCGGCCATCGGCACCCCCGGCCCCGGATGGACGCTGCCCCCCGCTAGAAAGAGATTCTCGATTTGCGTCAGCGCATTGGAACGCTGGAATGAGCTCATCCAACCATGGGTTGCTTGGCCGTACAGCGCTCCCCCGCGACCCGGAAACAGGCGATTGAATTCCGTTGGCGAGGTTCGGATACTGGAATGGCTGGACTCCTGAATCTCCAGACCACATTGCTTGAGTAGGGTAAATGCGGTTTGCTCGCATCGGTCGATTTCCTTCTGGTTAATTTCATGATCACCAATTGCCGGTGCATTGACAAGGCACAGTAGTCGCTCTTCCTGCTCTAAGGCAGCGCCGCTATCGCTTCGATCTTGAGCGCAGACATAAACGGTGGGCTGATTAGGATAGATCTTGTGTTGAAAAATGCTACTAAACTCGCTGGCGTAATCGCGATTAAAAAAGACGTTATGACGCACCAATGGAAAGCCACTGGTTTTGACTTTCATCGACCAGGTCAATGCCGAAAGTGAACGGCTAGTTGGAATGCGGTTCGATATGGCCGATCGCAATGATTCTCCGAGTAAGCCTTGACGCAGGGCATTGATGTCGCCATTAAAGACAACATAGTCAGCCGGTATATGCTCTCCATCAGCCAGCTCAATGGATGTAATGCGGTTCTGCTGTTGATGTATTGCCTGCACCGATGCATTGATACGAATGCGAGCTCCCTTGCTTTCTGCTAAGCGTCCGATTGCTTTTGGAATCTCCGCCATGCCGCCGCGCACCGACCAAACCCCATCCATTTCAACTTGGGCAATCAGCATTAAAGTTGCCGGCGCTAAAAAAGGGGAAGAGCCGCAATAGGTGGCATAGCGTCCAAAAAGTTGATGCAGGCGAGGGTCCTTAAAGTATTTTCCCAGCGAGGTCCAGAGATCACTAAATGGTCCAATT
>JBEBBK010000028.1:0-9950 GCA_041158405.1 Pseudomonadota bacterium | reverse complement strand
CGCATTCGCAGCGAGTGAGTTAGCGTAACTCTTGGCGTATCCAAGACCAAAGTCCGCGCAGCACAAGGCCATTAATGGCCTCAATCGAAATGGAATGAGAGAAGCTGTGCTGTTTTAATTCGGCAGCGATGTTGTTTGCATTCCCGCCATCAATCCAAATCCGATCAACTGGTTGATGCATTTCTTTGGCCAGTTGCAATGCCCCATGAATAGCGCCCACCTGGGCGGCAAGGCAGCCTTTATAAATGGCTTCATCGGTTGATACCCCAAACCCATCCACCCGTTCCGCCTCGCTGGTGGCTGGAAGTCTTGCAGTATGCAACTCTAAGCTGGATTGCATCAAGCCTAAGCCAGGAATAATCCAGCCGCCGTGATGAATACCATTGGCGCTCAGAAAATCAATCGTAGTGGCAGTGCCGGCATTGACAATGACGCTATTGCCGCTCGATAAAGTGCGCCCTGCAATCAGGCCGGCCCACCGATCGGCACCCAGTTGTTCGGGCTGTGTATAGCGTGAGCGCAGACCGTCAACAGGGGAGTTCCCGCGCAAGCGAAACCAGGCCACATCCTGCCACTGCGAAAACAACTGCTTTAGGTTGGTAGCGCATTCTTCCGCAGCAACGCAGCATATACCAATCGCATCTGGTTTTGGGATCGTTTGCAAGATGTAATGTGCTAACTCAGTGCAGTGCTCTGGAGAAAGGAGTAACTGGGTATCGATTGCCCCGGAGTAAAGCCAAAGCTTTTTATTGGGGTCAATTGGATTTTGATGCGATTCGACTGCTGCCCATTTCAGGCGCGTGTTACCAACATCAAATAAGAGATATAAGCTCATATTTGCCTGCGAAGCGATACATCGCCCGCATGAACTGCAACCAGCGCACGGTCAGTTTGAATTTGATATGCCCCAGTATGGTCAATGCCTGATGCTACGCCCTCAATATTTTTCTCTCCGAGTACGCTTGTAAAGACGGGTTCTCCTTGGTAGGCATCCCAATCAGACCACCGCTCTATAAAAGGATCAAAGCCACGCCCATCAAAATCAGTGCATAGACGTACAAACGCATCAATCAGATGAAGCCAAATGTAGTCATGGTCGGGTAGCGCTTGACCTTGCATTAGCAGTTGGTCTAGCCCTCCAATGGGATCTGAGCGAATGGCTTTTAATTCGGCAGCATCGCCGATATGGGAGTGCACATTAAGCCCTACTCCAATAATCATCCAGCTCGGTTCAGTCGGAGCGGTTTGCCCACCCTCGATCAAGATGCCACCGACTTTTGCATGGCCGATCACAATGTCATTGGGCCATTTCAGTCGCAGCCCTTGCTGATACAGAACGCGTTCACTTGTATTAAGTGCGCTGCAGATGCCCTCAATCACAGCCAAACCAGCAACCAAGCTAAGACCACTTAATGCAGCAGGGCTTTTCTGAAAAGGGAATGCCAAGGAAAAAGACAGTGAGTCATCGGCGTTGGCATACCAGGTTCTGCCAGCACGTCCTTTGCCATGGGTCTGTTTTTTGCTCAAGCGGGCAACCGGATCGATCAGCGTACCAGCACGCCAGCGCGCCATGAGGTCAGCGTTGGTTGATCGCGTCTCAGCAACGCGCTCGAGGATGCAGTTTCCATTCATTTCGCTATTGTAGAAAGGTCTGACCTAAAATTGCAGGATGTCACCAGAATCAGGGCAAAATCCCCGTCCGCGTAAGTTGGTATGGCCATTGCAGGCCATGCCGCTGGCGCGAGCCATAGCGTTAATCTATGGTTTGTTGATCATATACACCAGCCTCAATCCATTTGATTTTTATTTTCAAAATGGGGTAAAGGGGACTGCTTGGATTTCAGCCCCATTGCCGCGCTTCATTCCCCTATTCGATGTGGTGACCAATGTGTTGGCATATATCCCTCTGGGATTTTTATTGGTGTGCGTTGTCTTCCCGCGCTGGCGGCGTTTTATCGCTTTGTCGATTGCAATGGTTTGCTGCGCGCTACTTGCCGCGGGTGTAGAAAGTTTGCAAACCTGGCTACCAACCCGAATCCCCAGTCAAACCGACTGGTGGGCCAATGTGTTGGGTGGTTTTATCGGCGCTCTATTGGCGGTGCCGCTGGGCCCCCAATGGCTATCTGGCAGCGCCCTACGGCGGCAATTTGATATGTGGTTTGGGCTGAACTGGGGCGCGGCAACCTTATTCATCTTGTTTCCGTGGGCGCAAATTTACCCTCAAAGTGCATGGCTTGGCATGGGGGCATGGCGACAACTCATCGGCGCAGCAGATTGGGGAACCTTAGTCATGAATCAGATGGTGCGCGAGGGCCTAATTACGGCCAGTTGCTGGCTTGGGGTTGGACTGATTCTCTCCCTCGGAATGCGAGCCAATGCTCCGCAATGGCGACTACTCATGAGTTTGCTGGGCGCTTCGGTATTGATCAAGAGCCTCTTCACTGGTTTGCAGTTTGGTGGGGAGTTTGGCTTGGCTTGGCTGACAACGGGTGCCATTTGGGGCATGCTGGTTGGGAGCGCTTTACTGCTGTGGGCAATGCGTTTGGGCAGCAATTACCGCTTATGGATCGGCCTCAGTTGTTTGGCGGGCATGCTCGTGCTGGTTAACTTGTTTCCAGACAATCCCTATTTTGCATTGACCTTAAAAGCATGGTTTCAGGGCCGCCTACTTCATTTCAATGATCTAATGAAATGGGCCTCATTTCTTTGGCTTCCATTTGCAATGGCTTGGGTGTTGCAAAATCAGTTTGCCACCCGAATAACGAAACGACCGATATAATTTTTATATGGCATTTAAACACCACCTCTTCTTTTGCCTCAATGAACGTAGCAATGGCGAGAATTGCTGCGCCCAGCACAATGCGTTTGAATTATTTACCTACGCCAAAAATCGTATTAAGGAACTCGGACTTTCTGGCGCAGGCAAAATTCGGGTCAATAAAGCGGGCTGCCTTGATGCATGCAACCTCGGACCCGTGATGGTAATCTACCCCGAGGGTACGTGGTATACCTTTATTGATACGGATGACATTGAAGAAATCATTCAATCCCATTTAATTAAAGGGAAGCCCGTTGAACGTTTGCTGGCTGCTTAATTTTTCTTTTTCTAAAAAGACGCGCGCATGAACAGCCGTACCCAAGTGATTTCGATTGATGGCATCGTTGGCCCAATTGAAATGGCCATTGACTTGCCCGATCTACTCAAAAGCGATCCCAGTTATATGGTCCGCGGCCTTGCTTTAGTTGCCCATCCGCATCCTCTGCTGGGTGGGACAATGGATAACAAAGTTGCACAAACGATTGCTCGGGTATTTAACCAATTGGGCTACGTTAGTGTGCGCCCGAATTTTCGCGGCGTTGGCGGCACGGCTGGCATTCATGATGAAGGCGTTGGTGAACTAGCTGACTTGCTGCATGTATCGGAGTGGATGCGTCATCCGCATACCTGGATGAATAATGAATTAACCGAACAGTACATCTGGACGAATTCCGTTGCGACCTTGCCGCTGGTGGTTGCAGGCTTCTCGTTTGGCAGTTTTGTCGGCAGCCATTTGATTAAGGCCTTGGCCGATTTAGGCCGTCCTGCAGAACGCTTTGTTATGGTGGGTAGCGCTGCAGGTAAATGGGAATTAATGGATGTGCCCAAAGATACGATCCTGATTCATGGTGAGCTTGATGAGACTATTCCTTTATCTAACGTATTCGATTGGGCGAGGCCACGAGAGCTAACCATCCAAGTGGTGCCCGGCGCAGACCATTTTTTTCACCGTAAATTGCATTGCATTCGGAATATCATTTTGGGTGAGTGGCTAGGTCAGCCGGCTTGGCCACGAGAAGGGTAAGGACCATGGAAGAAAAATCACTGATTGAATACCCCTCTATTTTTCCAATTAAAGTTATGGGAAAAGATGCTCCTGAATTTTTACCGGCCATAGTGCATATCGCTAAACAGTTTGATCCCATTTTTGATGCGCAAACGGTGGAGAAACGGCCGTCTCAAAATGGTAAATACATGGGGTTGACGCTAAGTATCAATGCAACCAGTCGCGAGCAACTCGATGAGCTCTATCGCACCTTATCAACCCACCCCCTTGTTAGCATTGTTCTTTAGTAGAGATGGCATGACCATAGCCATTCAGCAGCTTGGCATAGTAGATTATGAAAAAACGTATGAAGCCATGCGTTTATTTACAAAAGAACGCACTGCATCGACGCCCGATGAAATCTGGGTCTTGGAGCACCCTCCCGTTTTTACCTTGGGCCTCGCTGGTGACCCTGCAAATTTACACGCTGCGGATGGCTCCATTCCCCTGGTTCAGGTTGATCGGGGCGGGCAGATTACCTATCATGGCCCTGGACAGCTCGTCATCTATTTATTGCTTGACCTTCGCCGGTATGGCCTGCATGTCAAAGAATTCGTTTATCGGATTGAGCAGGCGGTCATGGATACATTGGCTGAGTATGGATTGCCAGCAGTTCGCGAGGCCGGAGCCCCTGGCATCTATATTGCGCCATCGTTTCAGGGTGGATCGGAGTGGCATGGCGCTAAGATTGCAGCATTGGGCTTAAAAGTAACGAAGCATTGTTCGTACCATGGCCTTGCCCTCAATGTGAATATGGATTTAGCGGCATTCGAGCAAATCCACCCTTGTGGTTATGCGGGATTGCGAACGGTAGATATGAGAACATTGGGGATCGAAGACAATATGGCATCGGTCGCTCAGCGCCTGGTCAGTCAGCTGCGGCAGCAGTTAAGCCCAATTGCGTGATGTGCAGTGCATATAGGAAACCATGACAGTAGATAAATCCAGTATTCAGATGCAATCCACCCCAGAGTACGACCCCCTGCGAAAGCAAAAGTCGGCTGAAAAGACGGCGCGCATTCCGATCAAGATTGTGCCGATTGAGCAGGTGCTAAAAAAACCCGATTGGATTCGGGTTAAGGCGGCATCGAATAATTCTCGCTTTGCTGAAATTAAAAAAATTCTCCGCGAGAATGAATTAGTCACAGTTTGCGAAGAAGCCAGTTGCCCGAATATTGGTGAATGTTTTGGTAGTGGTACGGCTACATTCATGATCATGGGCGATAAGTGCACGCGCCGATGCCCCTTCTGCGATGTGGGCCATGGACGCCCCGATCCCCTGGATACGAATGAGCCGCACAATTTAGCGCGTACGATTGCTGCCCTTCAATTAAATTACGTGGTGATCACCAGTGTCGATCGCGATGATTTGCGTGATGGCGGCGCGCAGCATTTTGTGGATTGTATTTCGCAAGCACGCGGCTTGTCGCCCAAAACACGCATCGAAGTATTAGTGCCTGATTTTCGGGGCCGTTTAGAAAAAGCATTGGATGTGTTTTCAGCGAATGTTGAAATGGGCTTGCCCGACGTCATGAACCACAATCTCGAAACGGTTCCTCGCCTCTATAAACAAGCCCGTCCCGGTGCAGATTACGCTCACTCGCTGTTGTTACTGAAAGATTTTAAGGGGCGCTTTCCTTCGATTCCAACCAAGAGTGGTCTCATGGTTGGCCTTGGCGAAACCGACGAAGAAATTCTGGAAGTGATGCGTGATATGCGCACACACAACATCGATATGCTGACGATCGGCCAGTACCTGGCGCCATCGGGTCACCATTTACCAGTGCAGCGTTATGTTCATCCAGATGTATTCAAGGAGTTCGAGCGCGAAGCATACGCCATGGGCTTTACCCATGCGGCAGTCGGCGCGATGGTGCGCTCAAGCTACCATGCTGACCAGCAGGCCCATGGAGCGGGGGTTGTTTAGTCTTAAGAAGTTCAGCCTAGGGATTCAATCGCTAGGTACGGTGAAAGCAGTTGGAATAGTTGTGGCAAGCGCAGTTGTTTTGGGCTGTAGCCCCAAATTGGATTGGCGTGCTGTGAATACAGAGCGCCTGGGATATTCCGCACTGTTCCCTGAAAAACCGAAGCAAGCAGAACGGACCTTGCCCTATGCGGGACTAGAGTTACAGCAAACACTCGAAGTGACGCAGATTGATGATGCAATTATGTCGATCACCACGATTGCGGTGCCATCTAGCATCAATACCCAAGCAGGCGCTTTGCTAGAGCAAGTGCAAAAAACCATTCTGCAGTCAGCCAATGCAGCTCAAGTTCCACCAATCAAACGCCCATCACAGTATTTAATTGCGGGACCAAATCGCAGCAAAGGGCTGGCCGAGGACTATTTGTTTGAAATCCAGAATCCGAGTGGCAAGCGTTGGATGCGTGTCCGCTGGATTGTGCGGCCCGATGGTGAGGGCGGCAGCCGCATCTATCAGCAATCCCTGTTGCTTTTGGCGCCCGCGAACGCGAAGGCCTTTCAGGTTGAGCTCACTACAGAAAAGTGGGATCCATTTTTTGATGAATTCCGAGTGCAATAAATGAATTTGCATTGGTATCGTCGTTCACAGCATGGGATAGAGCTACCACTGCAGGGTCGCTATGCATTGCGCGTATTCATGAGCTTTGCCTTGGCCTATATCATCTCGTATGCCTTCCGTTCCATTAATGCTGTTATTTCCCCTGAGCTCATTCATGACTTGAATTTGAGCCACACTGAGTTAGGGTTTTTGTCTTCGGCCTACTTTATTGGCTTTGGTATGACGCAAATCCCAGTGGGTTTAGCCCTTGATCGATTTGGTCCACGCGCAACCGAGATGGCATTAATGTGCTTTGCCATCATTGGCGCCCTTATTTTTGCCTTCGCCGACCAATTCTCGACCTTAGTGATTGGAAGAGTGTGCATCGGAATTGGTGTTTCAGCATGTTTGATGTCGGCCTTCTCAGCTTTTCGTACTTGGTTTCCAGAAAAACAGCAGCCGCAGTTAGTCTCCGCCATGCTGGTGTTTGGTACCTTCGGCGCCTTAATGACGAGCTGGCCAGTACACGAAGTGCTGCCCTTTATCGGTTGGCGCGGCGTGTTTGTTGTGATGGCTGCTTTATCCGCCTTAGCAATTTTGATTTTGTATGTCGGCTTGCCAATCAAGGTCAAAGCTCAGGAGCGCTCGAAGGCGGAAGAGATCAACCCCGATGAGAAAGCCAATCTTTCCTGGAAAAGCTATCAGCCGATTTTGACGAATGCTTTTTTTTGGCGGATTCTGCCACTCGGTATTTTTTGTTATGGCGCTTTTATTGCGATTCAAACACTGTGGTTTGGTCCGTGGTTAATTCAGGTCATGGATTACAGCGCGGGTACAGCAGCTCAAATCTTGTTTGGTTTTAATGCAGTACTACTATGCGCTTACTTACTGAATGCGTGGATCCTGCCAAAACTGGCACGCATTGGTATTGATACCATGCGCTACATGACGTGGATGGTTGGCGCCTCAATCGTGCTGCAAGCCTGTGCATTTTATTGGCGTGGTCCATGGGTGTGGGCGTGGTGGTATTTGATGGCAGTTGCATGTGCTTCGTATGTGCTAGCGCAAAGCTTAATCGTGACTTATTTTCCAAAGGCGTTCTCAGGGCGTGTTAGTACCACGTACAACCTATCACTGTTTATTGGCGCATTTATAGTGCAGTGGGGAATTGGTTACATTATTGATTTGGGAGTCGCAGCTGGCTGGTCTAAGACCAGTGCATTTGATGTGGCACTTGGAGTATTTCTACTTGCGCAAGCACTTGCGTTTGCTTGGTTCTTGTTATCGCCGAAATACTTTCCAGCAACCATCATTGCGGATACGCCAGGTAATTAGGCGCGGTGCTTTTCCATTTCAGCAACTTTTAACTCGAGCGCCTCTAATTTCTCACGTGTTTTAGAAAGCACTTTCGCTTGCAATTCAAATTCGTCGCGCGTGACCAAATCCATTTTCTGAAAGCCTTGGTTCATCATGGCCCGCACATTCTTTTCAATCTCTTGAGCGGGTGAATTGCGAATGGCGTCACCTACTTTGCTTTGCATTTCCTCAGCGATGCGCTGAATTTGCTCGAGGATTTGGGCTGGCTTTTGCATGAATGGTGTCCGTTTAGGGTGAATGGATGCTTCATTTTAGGAGTTCCCAGAAATTCATGGGCCTCGAAGACCTAAAAAATGACGGCATATAGCCCCTAAAGTCTGGTTATGACCCAAAGTAGTGCTGTTTAGTGCGCTATTTTGGTGCATCTGCCTTAAAAGAGGGAAAAGACCGAATTTCGAAAGGGTTACACGGATCACTATGGGATCCATGAACTGCCATCAATGGGTTCAAGCGATTGAAACTTTTTTGAAATCACCTTTTTTAACCTCAAACAGGAGTATTCCATGAACACACTACAAAAAACCGCGATTGCTGCTGCAATCTCTGGACTCTTTGCACCAGCAGCGTTTGCGCAAGCAGCCCCTGCGGCCGCTCCGGAGCCAAGCCCAATCACTGCAAACGTAACCATTGTCAACGACTATCGGTATCGCGGTATTAGCCAGTCAAACTTTAAGCCAGCGATTCAAGGCGGTTTTGATTACGCGCATGAAAGCGGTTTCTATATTGGTAACTGGAACTCGAGTATCAGCTGGATTAGCGACTACTACGGAAATGGTGGGGGCGGTGGAGTAACAGGGAGTAATGTTACAGCCCCGGTTGAAATGGACTTTTATGCTGGATTTAAGAAGGAGCTTATAGCCCCAGGTTTTGCTTCTGACATTGGCGTATTGCAGTATTTATATCCAAGTAAAGGTATTCCAGTTGGAAATGGAAAGACTTTTGCAAACCCTAATACTACCGAAGCTTACGTGGCTCAGAACTTTACATTTGGGACTCTTACGGGATTTGCAAAGTTTTCTTATGCCATGACAACAACTTTTGGTAACCCAAATAGTAGTGGGTCATATTACCCAGACCTCACGTTAAATTACGATACGGGCATTTGGGGCATTACTGCTAACGCCCACGTAGGATATCAATACATTGCTGGAGCAACTAACGGCGTTTCCAATGACAAATATTCATATACCGATTGGAAGTTAGGTTTAACTAAGGATTTTGGCGGTGGCTTGTCTGGCGCAATTGCATACATTGATACAAATGCAAAAAAAGCAAGCGGAGTGTATTCATACGCCAGCCCCCAAGCAAAAAATCTTGGTGGAGCAACTGGCATCGTTTCCTTAACCAAAACTTTCTAATAACTCTTCCTAACGGAGAAACGTATGAAATTGATAACCGCAATCATCAAGCCCTTCAAGCTTGACGAAGTGCGCGAGGCGCTCTCAGAAGTGGGTGTCTCGGGCATTACCGTGACAGAAGTGAAGGGCTTTGGACGACAAAAGGGCCATACCGAGCTGTATCGTGGTGCAGAGTATGTGGTCGACTTTTTACCTAAGGTAAAAATAGAGGCTGCTGTGGACGACGGTATTTTGGAGCGCGCGATTGAAGCAATTGAAAAATCAGCGCGCACGGGCAAGATTGGTGACGGCAAGATATTTGTCTCACCAGTTGAACACGTCATTCGTATCCGTACCGGTGAGACCGGCGCGGCTGCACTTTAAAGAGAGGTTCAACATGTTTACTCGGATAAAACAACGCGTTGCGGGAGCTGCTAAAGTTTTGGCATTAGGCGCAACCGGCATGTTAGCGATGGTGCCTGCTTACGCGGCAGATGTAGCTGCTGCTGCGCCCGCGGCTGCGGCTGCTGTTGCAGCAGTGGCTAATAAAGGCGATACCGCTTGGATTTTGGTCTGTACAGCAATGGTTGTGCTGATGACGCTGCCAGGCCTTGCCTTATTTTATGGTGGTTTAACACGTAGTAAAAACGTACTGTCGATCTTAGTGCAGTGCATGGTGGTGTTCTCACTGATTGCAGTGCTATGGACCATTTATGGTTATAGCTTTGCATTTACAGAGGGCAGTGCATTTATTGGTGGATTGGATCGATTGTTCTTAGGCGGCGTGACACCAGACAGTGTGGCAGCAACCTTTAGTAAAGGCGTTGTGATCCCTGAATTTACTTTCATTG
>JBEBBK010000027.1:0-10232 GCA_041158405.1 Pseudomonadota bacterium | reverse complement strand
TGCCCAGTGCGAAAATAAGGGGCTTATCCTCCACTTGAAGAGTTTGTGCCAAGGCGCAAATCACTCCACCTTTAGCCGTGCCATCTAGCTTGGTGACAATTAATCCAGTAAGGCCTAGGGCGGCGTGGAAGGCCTTTACCTGACTAATGCCGTTTTGACCTGTATTGCCATCCAGCACCAAGAGAATTTGATGTGGCGCTCCAGGCAGCGCCTTACCAATCACGCGCTTGACCTTCTTGAGTTCTTCCATCAAGTTATCTTGGGTTGCCAGGCGACCAGCCGTATCGATAATCAAGACATCGCTTTTACGGGCAATGGCTGCATGGATGGCGTCATGTGCCACAGCAGCAGCATCGCCACTTTCCTGGCTCACAAGGTCTACGCCATTGCGCACCGCCCACTCTTTTAGCTGATTGCGTGCAGCTGCTCGAAAGGTATCGCCTGCAGCTAATAGAACGGCACGTTCTTGTGACTGAAAATGATGGCAGAGCTTGCCGATCGTCGTGGTCTTACCAGCGCCATTTACGCCGACAACAAGCCATACCTCGGGCCGATGCGCCGATTGCATAAATAGGGGGTTAGGACTGGCTTCTAGAGTCGAGAGCAGGGTGCTAACAGCATCAATCAGAAGTGCCTGTAGCGCTTCTGGGGAAGCAGCTTTTTCGGATTTGGCGGCAGCACGCAGCTGCTCCATTAGCCGTTCCGTTGTAGGTAAGCCAACATCACTTTGAATTAGGGATTCTTCAAGTGTGTCAAACCATGCCTCATCGGCGCGACTTGATTTAAACAGGGATCCTAGGGTTTTACGTAATCCAAACATTGTCGATACAATCCATTTGAGGCATATGTGCTCTATAAGTACATCTTATCAACTAAATCTAACATGATGGCGGTCTTGTCAATGCAATCTTCCCATTTACGCAATGGCGTTTTCGTGTTGTTGTGCCAACTGGCCCTGACTGGATTTCAGCTAGCGCAGGCGCAAGTAAAGCCTGATTCAGCGCAGACCCATGAATATCGGCTGGCCAATGGCCTGAAGTTAATTGTTCGCGAAGACAATCGCGCCCCCACAGTAGCGCATATGGTCTGGTACAAGGCCGGCTCCATGGATGAAACCAATGGTCGCACGGGTGTAGCCCATGTGCTCGAACACATGATGTTTAAAGGCACTAAAACCGTCAAATCCGGTGATTTTTCAAAGCGGGTGGCCGCAATGGGTGGCCGCGAGAACGCCTTTACCTCCATGGACTACACCGCCTATTTTCAACAAATTGAGCGAAGCAAATTGGCCGAAGTCATGCGCCTCGAAGCAGACCGTATGAATAACCTCAATTTTGATGATGCGGAATTCGCCAAGGAAATTCAGGTGGTCATGGAAGAGCGACGACTGCGGACCGAAGATAAAGCCTCGGGCTTGCTCTACGAGAATCTAATGGCAACAGCCTATAAAGCGACACCCTACCGACACCCCATTATTGGCTGGATGAATGATTTAGAAAACATGGTTCCCAATGATGCACGCCAGTGGTACCGGGATTGGTATGCGCCAAACAATGCAACGGTGGTTATTGCTGGCGATGTTGATCCAGAAAAAGTCCGAGCCATCGCTGAAGCAACGTATGGAAAATTGAGCGCACGCGAGTTACCCATTCGTAAGCCACAAATCGAGCCAGCCCAGCGCGGTACCAAGCAGTTGATTGTGAAAGCCCCGGCCGATACACCGCAATTGGCGATGGCCTGGAAGGTGCCGCACATTGACCCTGCAAAAATGGAAGACTACGAGCCATATGCACTCGCTTTATTGGCAGCAGTCCTCGATGGCTATGACAATGCAAGACTGAATCGAACCCTTGTAAAGCAAGACCGAATAGCCAACACGATTGATGCGGGTTATGACATGGTTGCCCGTGGCCCCCAGCTATTTATGATTCTGGGCACCGTGGCGAAAGGCAAGACCGTAGCGCAACTGGAAAGCGGTATCCGATCGGTTTTATCCGAGCTCAAAACAAAAGGCATTGCTGCAGCCGAGTTAAAGCGCATTCAGGTACGCATCTTGGCTGACAAAATTTACAAACGCGATTCTATTTTTGGTCAAGCAATGGAAATTGGTAGCTCTGAAATTGCGGGCGTCTCATGGAAGCAGCTTGATCCAATCCTAGATCGGCTCCAGGCGGTTACACCAGAACAAGTGCAAGCAGTAGCTAAAAAATACTTGATTGACGATACGCTGACGATTGCGACCCTAGAGCCACAGGCAAGAGGAGCGACTAAATGAGGGGCTATATGGGTTTAAGCAAAGGCGTGCAATCAGTCGCACTGCAATCGATCGCAATTATGTGTTTGGTATTTGCCGGAAGCGCAAAGGCGATATTGCCGATTGAAACCCTGGATACCGTTAAAGGGGCTAAGACCTACTTTATTCAAACTAAGTCATTGCCTATTATTGATGTAGAGGTCTCGATTGATGCTGGTAGTCGATACGATCCTGATAATAAAAGCGGTGTAGCTGCTTTAACAGCACAGCTATTGACCTTGGGTACTGGCAGCGGTAAGTCGAGCTTGAATGAGGCGCAAATTGCCGATGAGATCGCCGATTTGGGTGCCAGTATTAGTGTGGCTGCAAGCGGTGAGCGTACGGTATTGCGAATACGCAGCTTAAGCCGGACTGATTTGCGCGACAGGGTTGTGCAGTTGGCCTCTATGATCTTGGCAAAGCCGAGTTATGACAACAAAGTACTTGATCGTGAAAAGCAGCGGCTGATTACCGCGCTACTTGAAGCCCAAACCAAGCCAGAAACCATCTTGCAACAAAACTTGCGTAAAGCGGTTTATGGAAGATATCCACTGGCCTACTTCCCGACACCAAAATCAGTGGCCGCAATCACTGTTGCTGATTTGCAGAAATTTCATGCTGGCCTGTATCGCGGTGATCGCATCACTGTCAACATTGTTGGTGACTTGGATCGCCCACAGGCCAATGCCATCGTCCAGACCTTATTGGCAGGTTTGCCGCAATCTGGCCCAGCCATCGCTCCCTTGCCAATCATGCAGCAAACTCCACAGGGGCCAATAAGTCAGCGCGAAGTACGAATTCCGTTTGATACACAGCAAGCCCATATTGCAATGGGTATGACGGCTATTACGCGCAACAATCCTGATTTTTTCCCGCTGCTGGTTGGAAATTACGTTCTGGGCGGCGGCGGATTTGTTTCTCGTCTGATGGCTGAGGTTCGAGAAAAGCGCGGCCTTGCTTACAGCATTAATAGTTATTTTGCGCCTGGTAAGGATGCGGGGTTTTTTGAAGCGGGTATGCAAACGAAAAAAGACCAAGCTATTTTGGGTTTGGAAGTAATGCAGAAAACGATTAGCCAATTTATTGCAGATGGTCCAAGCGAAGAAGAATTGCTGGCGGCTAAGTCTAATTTAATTAATGGCTATCCATTGCGACTCGATAGCAATCGAAAATTATTGGATAACTTATCTGGCATTACGTGGAATGACTTGCCTCTGGACACCATGGAAACCTGGACCAAGCAAGTGGAGGCAGTAACGCTCAATCAAATACGCGCAGCCTTTCAGCGGCATTTGGATATGAACCGAATGCAAATTGTCGTGGTTGGTATTAACAAGTAAACAATGCCGCAGTTGATGCAGTCAAAAAAAATTCGCATCATCGGTGGGGTTTGGCGCAGTCGCTTGATCAAGGTAATTGATGCCCCTGGATTGCGCCCGACCACCGATCGGGTTCGGGAAACCCTCTTTAACTGGTTGGGTCAAAATTTAGCTGGCTTACGATGTTTGGATGCCTTTGCCGGCGCCGGAGCCCTTGGCTTTGAGGCCGTATCGCGGGGCGCAAGTACGGTTACCTTAATCGAGCGCGATAAAACTGCTTTTGCGACTTTGCGAGCGAACTTAAGCGATCTTCAGTCTTTTCCCGTTGAGGCTTCAATAGACTTGGTGCATGGCGATGGCGTTGGCTTTCTAAAAAGGCAAGCGAATACTTCATGGGACCTGGTGTTTCTAGACCCCCCATTTGACGATCGCCTTGCTCTGGATTCATCTATTCAAGAGGCAGGGCGCGTATGTGATGGCAGTAATGGCGGCCAAATCTACATTGAGACCGCCGCTGGTTGCGATTTAGCGGCGCTAAATAGCCTCATACCCCAATGGGAATGCTGCAAAGAAATGACCGCCGGGCAAGTAAAAGCACTCCTATTCCAGCTCAGAAGGGACTAAACTTTGGCTATCTGCAGTTAGAGCGAAAGATGAATGTATGACGATTGCTGTTTACCCTGGAACGTTTGATCCCTTAACGCGAGGCCACGAGGATTTAGTGCGTCGCGCCTCTAGTATTTTTAGTCAGCTGATTGTGGGCGTAGCCGATAGCCGTAGCAAGCGCCCATTCTTTGATTTAGACGAGCGCATTGCAATTGCGAAAGAAGTTCTCGGTCATTATCCCAACGTCAAGATTGCAGGGTTTACAGGCCTATTGAAAGACTTTGCACGCGAGCATCAGGCGCGTGTGATTGTGCGCGGTTTGCGGGCAGTCTCTGATTTTGAGTATGAGTTTCAAATGGCCGGCATGAACCGCTACCTCTTGCCTGATGTCGAGACCCTGTTCTTAACACCATCGGATCAGTATCAATTTATCTCGGGCACCTTTGTTCGTGAAATTGCCACCATGGGCGGTGACGTGAGTAAGTTTGTTTTTCCATCGGTTGAAAAGTGGCTGTTACAAAAAACGGCCGCTATGAAGCGCGAAGGCAAATAAGTACATGGCCTTATTGATTACCGACGAATGCATCAATTGCGACGTCTGTGAACCCGAGTGCCCTAACGATGCGATTTTTATGGGGATTGAGATTTACCAAATCGATCCCAACAAGTGTACGGAGTGCGTAGGTCATTTTGATGCCCCGCAATGCCGGCAAGTCTGTCCTGTTGACTGCATTCCATTGCATCCTGATTATGTTGAAACCCGTGACGATCTGATGCAAAAGTACCAGCGCCTAACGGCATCCAAGGCAGCATAAAAGACTGAGGTCAGCCGTTAACAGCTGGAATGCAGGTCCTTCGTCGCAGTTGCAGTCTCGCCTTTTAAAAACAAAGGCATCGCATCCAATGACCGAGATAAGGCTTCATCAATCTGAATCTGCTCCTCTAGAAGTGGCTTACGCAGAACGTAGTCGGCGACATCCATCAGGCGGCCGGGGAGATCACGGGGGTGACCAATGCCGATACGCAGGCGCCAGTAATCTAGGCTAGAAAGGTGAGCCTGAATATCTTTCAGGCCATTGTGCCCACCAGTGCCGCCAGCAAATTTTAGGCGCGCAACCCCTGCTTTGAGGTCGAGCTCATCGTGCACAACGAGGATTTCATCTGGCTGAATCTGATGAAAACGGCACAATGCACCCACCGATTGACCGCTAAGATTCATAAAGGTATCGGGCTGCAACAGCCAGATATCAAACCCATATAGCGATGCTTTCGCTACCTTTCCGTGAAAGCGTTTTTCTAGTTCGAGCGTCACGCCAGCCTGCTTTGCCAGCAGAGACACAAACCAAAATCCAGCGTTATGCCGATCGGTTTCGTGTTTACTGCCTGGATTGCCAAGGCCAACAATTAATCTGATCATGATCTAAAGTGTATTAGAGGCTGGAAGGTTTATACAGCATTACATACAAAAAAGAAAACCCGCAGAAGCGGGCTTTCTGAATTGAATACCAAAGCAGAATTACGCTTTTGCATCCTTCTCTTTTGCTGCATCCGCTGGCGCTGCTGCAGGCGCCGCAACAGCAGCTTCCACAGGCTCAGCCTTGACGGTTGGTATGCGTGCGTTTACCAGTACTGGGTTCTCTTGCTCTACGTGCAAGACTAAAGAAACACCTTTAGGTAAGGCTACGTCTTTCGCATGAATCGAATGACCCACTTCAATGTTGCTCAAGTTCACTTCAATGAACTCTGGCAAATCAGCTGGTAAGCAGGTCACTTCAATGTCATTTGCAATGTGGCTGATGATGGCGCCGCCGAGTTTGACTGCAGCGGATTCTTCTGCGTGGGTAAAGTGCAATGGAATGCGCATGTGGATCTTCTCGGTCGCTGAAACGCGTTGAAAATCAATGTGCAGGACCAGGGGCTTAAATGGATGCATTTGATAGTCACGTAGTAAGACTTTTTGTGACTTGCCACCCACTTCAAGATCCAAAATGGACGAATGGAATGATTCTTTACGCAGAGCATGGAACAGAGCGTTGTGGTCAAGTTCGATGACCTCAGGCTTGTTTTTGCTGCCGTAAATAATGCCCGGAGTTTTACCGGAGTTGCGCAGGCGGCGGCTCGCACCCGTTCCCTGTACGCTTCTTTCAAAGGCTACGATTTTCATGATGACTCCCAAATTGAGGTTAATTTCCGTTCGCGACCAAACAGAAAAGCCTTCAATTATAGCGTGAACTTGGTATTTTTGGCCTATTTAGGCACTAAACAGCTCAAAAGTGCTGTTTTTAAGCTTATTCCGCAAACATCGACATGACCGAATCACCCTTGGTAATGCGGGAGAGGGTTTCGGCCAAGATAGGGGCAACGCTGAGTTGGCGAATTTTCTTGACCTGATGGGCTTCGTCGGTCAAGGGAATGGTGTCGGTAACCACGAGTTCATCGAGTTGCGAAGCGGCAATACGGGCAACTGCGCCACCCGACAAGACGGCATGAGTACAGTAGGCCGTCACACCCTTGGCGCCGCGCTCTTTGAGGGCTTCTGCTGCCTTACAAAGCGTTCCGCCGGTATCAATGATGTCGTCCATGATGACGCAATGACGGCCTTCTACCTCGCCAATCAGATGCATGACTTCAGATACATTGGCTTTGGGGCGACGTTTATCAATAATCGCCAAATCGCAGCCCAACTGTTTCGCCATCGCGCGGGCACGAACAACGCCGCCAATATCCGGAGAAACAATGATGAGGTCTTTGCTTTTCTGGTTTTGGAGGTCGGCAAGGAGCACAGGGGAGGCATAAATGTTGTCGACTGGAATATCAAAAAAGCCTTGAATTTGGTCTGCATGGAGGTCCATGGTTAATACCCGCTCAATGCCGGCAACCGATTGCAGCATATTGGCCACAATCCGTGCGGAGATGGCAACCCGTGCCGAACGCGGGCGACGGTCTTGACGTGCATAACCAAAGTAAGGGATCACTGCCGTTATACGGCTTGCAGATGCCCGTTTCAGAGCATCAATCATGATCATGAGCTCCATCACATTGTCATTGGTGGGGGCGCACGTCGATTGAATCACGACGACATTCTTACCGCGCACATTTTCTTGAATCTCGACCTGAATCTCGCCGTCTGAGAACCGACCGACAAAAGCCTTGCCGATGGGAAGATTCAATTCTTTAGCTACTGCGTTTGCTAAAACAGGGTTTGCATTGCCAGTAAAGAGAGTCAAAAATTCAGAATTCATGATGGCAGTTTGGCTTATGAAGGTTTGAGGGAGTTTTGGACAGAATATCGCATGGCTCGTTGTTCAGAAAAAAAGGTGGCAGGGGAAGAAGGATTCGAACCTTCGCATGCTGGAATCAAAATCCAGTGCCTTAACCAGCTTGGCGATTCCCCTACAGTATCAATCTGAAGATATCGAATTGTAAGCGGGATTTTTATTTATCCCCCGGACAATCCGGCCTATCCACTCCCGAGGTAGATTTTGCAATAGGGCCGAGGCACTTGCACCGTCAAGCTGGCTCGGAAGCGCAGCAAAGACACTACTACCAGAACCAGACATTTGGGGCTTAGCGCTTGGCAGGGCCTTGGTAATCCAATCTATTGCATCCTTCACTTCAGGACAAATCTGCATCGCTACCGCCTGACAGTCATTGATATATGCCTGATGAGGTAATGGAGACGCAAGAAAGCGATTTATTGTAATCGGGGCATGATCACGGGTCAATTCAGGATGTTCAAAAAGCGCTTTGGTAGCAATGCTGCGATTCGGGAAAACGACGATAAAGCCTTGCTCGGGCAGGGTAATCGCCTGAATTACCTCGCCAATTCCCTCCACAAAGGCATTGCTTCCATGGATAAAGAAAGGCACATCGGCCCCCAATTGCAGGCCCAGCGCCATCAGCTCTTGGCGCGAAAGGCTCAGGTTCCAAAGGCTATTCAGGCCAATTAAGGTAGAGGCGGCATCGGACGATCCTCCGCCCAGACCTGCTCCAACCGGCAATACTTTGTTGAGGGTGATTTCAACGCCCATGGCCACATTGCACTCGCGGTGCAGTAGGGTCGCCGCACGGACCACCAAGTCATCGCCTTCAGCAATGCCGGGAACGGGGTTGATACGGGAAATTCGATTCGTATTGGTGCGGGTAAGGGTGACGGTATCGCACCAATCAATTAACTGAAAAGCAGATTGCAGTAGGTGATAGCCATCGTTCCGGCGGCCAACAATGTGCAGAAACAAATTTAGTTTGGCGGGCGCTAAGAGGGTAAGCGTATCAGTCATCAATTTGATCAAAAACAAGGCGGATATCAATGGGCCCTGTTTTTGTGTTTCGGGTCATATTCAGTTTTTCTAGCTTACTGCTGGACTCGCCCCAAATGTAGGATAGGTTCCATCCGTCTTGACTGATTTTCGAAACAATCCCATTGGGACTTCGCTCTAAGCTGGCTGGGCTGCCAGGCCTAACTTGACCGCGCAACCAGTCGGATAAGCCGCGCGCAGGTAAAGGTAGCCCTAATGCAGACTGAATCAGGGTATCCGCATCAACTGCTTTACTTATTTTTCCGCCGCGCTCTAACACGGCTTCACCCGGGGTGATGGTAATTTTTGCAATCGAGCCACCGACTGGATTTCGAATCTCCAAGGTATCGTTTAGCACATCTTGGCTGAGGGTGAAACCACCGGAGCCGCCCTCAGCAGGCCGGTCGGCACCGCCATTCATGCGGATTGAAAAACGGCCATCCCAAACAATCTTCGTGGACTGATTGGGCATCACCCAGTTGGGCTTAAAGCGTTTTAAGGTGTCACGCAAGGTTGAATTGTTTGCGTCCATGCGTTCTGCGTCACGCCATGCGCTTTCAGCTGCATTCAGATTGCCGATGGCCCAATAGACCTCACCTAAGTGCGCTGATATCTCTGCTTCCGGTTTCATCTTGGTCGCCTGCATAAGCTGGTCGCGTGCCAGCTCCAGTTTGCCCATGCGGAAATTAACCCAGCCGAGGCTATCTAAAATAAAGGTATCTTGCGGCGCCAGATTGTGTGCCTTATTAATCAGGGCAAAGGCTTCTGGCAGATTCTGCTTTCGGTCAGCCAGCGAGTAGCCCAGGGCATTTAGCGCATTGGCATCGTTCGGCGTTTTTTTCAGAATTTGCCGGAGGGTCGATTCCATCACATCAAAGCGACCCGCTTTTTCAGCAGCCATTGCATAGGTGTATAGAATGCCGGGGTCAGTGGGTAGCGGCCTGAGCGCAGAAATAATGTCGAAATAGGCACGCATTGCTGCAGCCTCATCCGCCGCGCGACCCAAAAGCGGCTGGAACTGTTTTAAGGTGCGCTCTTGACCCTCGGCATTTTGTTTTTGTAATAGCGCAATGGCGGGTTTTACGGAATCGGACCAGCGTTGATTCAGCATCAATAAGGTAACTAGTACTTCTTTTGGCTTCGTATCGGTTGCGGGAGCGAGCCTGTCCCATACGGTAGCCGCATCGAGAGCAAGCTCAGGGGCATTGGCTGCAATGGCAATCTCCATGGCACGCTGTGCCAGTTGTGGATCGCCGGTTTGCCGGGCGAGGCTAAGGTAGGTTTGGTAGGCTAGCGCCGGCTCACCCCGCTGGAGGGCAATTTCAGAGGCCAAGATCTCAAAAACCTGTTCACCACTAGCGCCTTTGGCGCTATGGGCCAAAGAGACCCAGCTGAGACATGCACCAGCCAGCAATAGTATGGCAATCTTACGAGCCGGTAGCCGCGCTAGGGCGAGGCGAAGATGCATGAAATGGGTCATAAGCACATTCTAATCTCCGAATCTACAATTCACCTATGCCAGAACTCCCAGAAGTTGAAGTTACTCGCCTTGGAATACAGCCGCACCTTGAGGGGGAGCGGATTACCGATGCCCTCATTATTGATGGCAGGTTGCGCTGGCCTGTACCGCGTAATCTACGATCAATCTTGCTAGGCCAAACCCTGCACGGCATTGAGCGAAGGGGAAAGTATTTGTTGTTGCAAATGGATCAAGGG
>JBEBBK010000026.1:0-10356 GCA_041158405.1 Pseudomonadota bacterium | reverse complement strand
GTAATGCATTTGCTCAAACTGGCACAGGTGCGGACAGCGGCGGCCTGATGGGTTTCTTACCCATCCTTTTGATGTTTGTGGTGCTGTACTTCATCATGATTCGCCCACAAATGAAGCGTCAAAAAGAAACGCGCCTCATGCTCGAAGCATTGGCGGTTGGCGATGAAGTCATTACCATCGGCGGAATTCTTGGCAAAGTCACTGCAATGAAAGATCAAAACGTGACCGTTGAAATTGCGGCGGGCACCGAAGTGATTATGCAAAAAGGCGCGATCACCATGGTTTTGCCTAAAGGCAGCCTCAAAGCTGCTTAAGCTCATTCTCTGTATTAGCGCCATCGAGACACTATGAACCGTTACCCCCTCTGGAAGTACCTTGTAATTGGAGTTGCGCTCCTGATTGGTGCGCTTTACTCCTTACCCAATATTTTTGGAGAGGCTCCAGCGGTCCAAGTGTCGGCGGCCAAGCCAACCGTCAAGGTTGAATTGGCAACGCAAGCGCGCGTTGAAAAGATCTTAGCGGATGCTTCGATTCCAAGTACGGGCATGTTTTTTGAGCGTACCGGTAATGTGGGGTCGGTGAAGGTTCGCTTTGATAGCACCGACATTCAGCTGCGAGCCAAGGATTTGTTACAGCAGAAACTCAATTCTGATCCCAATGATCCGAGCTTTACGGTTGCGCTGAATTTACTGTCCAATACACCGCATTGGCTCAGCTCCATCAATGCACTACCAATGCCGCTGGGCCTCGATCTGCGCGGCGGGGTGTATTTCCTGCTGCAAGTCGATATGGCAGGTGCGGTACAGAAAAAAGTGCTGGCGATTGCTGGCGACATTCGCAGTCAATTGCGTGAGAAGAACATTCGCCATCAAGGCATTGAGCGCGGCAATGAATCCATCACCATTCAATTTGGCAGCACAGAAGAAGCAGAAAAAGCCAAGTCACTGCTCACCGCCTCGCAAACTGACCTCACATGGCAGCTAAATACCCAGGCCGGTGGCGCACGCCTAATTGGCCAGTTCAAGCCGAGCTCGCTCAAAGAAGTGCAAGACAGCGCAGTAAAGCAAAACATTACGACGCTCAATAAGCGCGTCAATGAATTGGCCGTCAAAGAGCCTGTGATTCAACAGCAAGGTGCCGATCGCATCATCGTGCAATTACCTGGCGTACAAGACACTGCTCGTGCCAAAGACATTATTGGCCGCACCGCTACCCTCGAATCCCGTCTCGCTGACCCTCTGGTTTCAACCATTGCAGTCGGCGATCCCGTTCCTCCGGGCATGGATGTCTTCCGCTTTGGCGAAGGTCGTCTGGGCGTATTTAAGAAGTCAATTATTTTTAGCGGTGAGCGCATTACCGATGCGAGCGCTGGCTTTGATCAGAATCAACGCCCCTCGGTCAATATCTCGCTGGATGCGGCCGGCGGCCGTGTCATGCAAGAAGTCACCCGTGAAAACATCGGCAAACCAATGGGTATGATTTTGTTTGAAAAAGGCAAAGGCGAAGTGCTTACTATTGCCACCATTCAAAGTGAGTTTGGTTCTAAGTTTCAGATTACGGGCCAGCCCACCACCGAGAGCGCCAATGACCTTGCCCTGCTATTGCGCGCAGGCTCCCTGGCAGCCCCAATGGAAATCATTGAAGAGCGCACCATTGGTCCTAGCCTAGGTGCTGAGAACATTGAGAAAGGCTTTAAATCACTAATCTTTGGCTTTATTGCAATCGCGATCTTCATGATCGTGTACTACATGCTGTTTGGATTTTTCTCAGTGATCGCACTGGCAGTCAATTTAGTTTTATTGATTTCCGTACTATCCATGTTGCAAGCCACTTTAAGTTTGCCGGGTATTGCGGCGATGGCCTTAACGCTGGGTATGGCGATTGACTCAAACGTCTTGATTAACGAGCGCATTCGGGAAGAGCTACGTAATGGCGTTGCCCCCAGCACTGCGATTGCGATTGGTTTTGATAAGGCCTGGGCAACCATTCTGGACTCTAATATCACGACCCTTATTGCGGGCTTGGCACTCCTGGTTTTTGGCTCGGGACCCATCCGCGGCTTTGCCGTGGTCCATTGCTTGGGTATTTTGACCTCGATGTTCTCGGCAGTATTTTTCTCGCGCGGCGTGGTGAATCTCTGGTACGGAAAACAGAGGAAGTTGCAGAAAATTTCGATTGGCCAGATTTGGCGCGCAAAGGAGAAATAAGCCATGGAATTTTTCCGCATCAAAAAAGATATTCCCTTCATGCGCCATGCATTGATACTCAATGCATTCTCACTCATCACTTTTCTTGCTTCGGTATTTTTCATTTGGCAAAACGGGCTGCACCTCTCGATTGAGTTCACGGGAGGTACCGTCATGGAGGTGAGTTACCAGCAAACGGCGCCACTTGATTCGATTCGCAAGAAAGTAGAAAAGCTCGGCTACACCGATACCCAAATCCAGAACTTCGGTAGCTCACGCGATGTCATGATCCGTCTGCCATTACAAAAGGATGCGGAAGGAAAAAATATCTCTTCAGCAGATCAAAGCTTGGTGGTCATGAAAGCACTACTCGAGGACGGCACAGAAGCGAAGTTACAACGCGTTGAATTTGTCGGCCCTCAGGTGGGTAAAGAGTTGGCAATTGATGGCTTAAAAGCCCTTACCTTCGTAGTCATTGGCATCATGATTTACCTCTCGTTTCGCTTTGAGTGGAAATTTGCGGTTGCCGGCATCATCGCCAACTTACACGATGTGATTATTATTTTGGGCTTTTTTGCTTTCTTTCAGTGGGAATTCTCACTCTCGGTATTGGCTGCGGTCTTGGCGGTTCTGGGCTACTCCGTCAATGAGTCAGTAGTTATTTTTGACCGGGTACGCGAGAACTTCCGTAAGTACCGAAAAATGACAACTCCCGAGGTGATTGATAACGCAATTACCAGCACCATCAGCCGTACCATCATTACTCACGGCAGCACCCAGATGATGGTGTTGGCAATGCTGCTGTTTGGTGGGCCTACGCTCTTTTACTTTGCACTAGCCCTCACCATCGGTATTTTATTTGGTATCTACTCGTCGGTATTCGTGGCTGCTGCAATTGCAATGTGGCTCGGAATTAAACGTGAAGACTTAATCAAGAACGATAAAAAGCCAGATGATCCGACACGCAAAGACGATCCCAACTACGGCGCTACCGTTTAAGTATTGAGTTCTTTTAGTGCGGCCATGATTCTCGTGGTCGCGCCCCGATACTGTGCGGCATAGCGCAAGGCTGCTTCCCCCATTGCTTGGCGTTGCACTTTATCTTGCAGAATGAGACTCATCGCACCTGCTAATTCTGCTGGCAGTAATTTGTTACCCCCAACCCGCATTGCAGCACCGCAATCAATTGCATCTTGGCTTGCCTGCTGAAAGTTAAAGGTGTGCTCTCCTAAAATTACAGGGCATCCGGCGGCGCAGGCTTCGATCAAGTTTTGACCGCCCAGTGGCGTGAGGCTTCCCCCCATCACCACGAGATCGGATGCGCAGTAATACAAAGGCATCTCACCCATTGAATCGCCCAGCACCACTGCCGTTTTCAGATCGATCCTATCTTGTAAATCCGCAGTATCTAAATCCATTTCAGAGCGTTGCAATACCCTCAACCCTGAAGCACGAATGAGCTCAGCCACCTCAGCAAAGCGCTCGGGGTGGCGCGGCACGATGCACAGCAATGGCGGTGGGGTTGATATTGATGCTGATGTTAATTCTTCGGCATGAATTTGAAGCATGGCTTGCCACGCCTCTAGAATGATCGCTTCCTCACCCTCGCGAGTGCTTGCAGCACAAACCATCAAGCGATTGTTTTTTTCTAAATGGGTATGCCATGCAAGGCCGCGCTCTACTAGATCGGGACTCAGCATCACATCGAACTTAAGATTACCCACTACCTCGCATTGCTTTACACCCAGCGCCCGATAACGCCCTGCATCGAGTTCGGTCTGCGCCAAGATACCGGCGAATGCCTGAAACAAGGCGCGGCCTGCAGCACCAAATCGAGCAACGCGGCGGGCACTGCGCTCGGATAAACGGGCGTTGATTAAAAAGACCGGCAATTTGATTTCAGCGGCACGAAACACAATCGTTGGCCATGCTTCGGTTTCCATAAATAAGCCCATCTCTGGCTTGGCTGCTTTTAAAAACTGCTCTACCGACCAGCAGAGGTCATAAGGTAAATACACTTGCTGCAAACGGCCCTGGGTAATAGCATCGGCATAAATAGCAGCACCAGTGCGCCGACCATTGGGCGTCATACACGTCAGCAAAATGGATTTGCCTTCTTGCAAATAGGCTTCAATGAGGGGCTGAGCCGCTCTGGTTTCGCCGACCGATACGGCATGTATCCAAATGGCCCCTGGCCGAACATGCAGACCAAAGCCAAATCTCTCCGCAATGGATTGGCGGTAGCCGGGGTCTTTGCGCCCCCGCCACCAAAGTCGCAGCAGCACAACTGGCAACAAAACATGCCACCCGAGTTGGTAGCAGGCAAACCAGAACCAAGGACGATTCACCGTCGCTTGCGGCAATACAGGCTCTGGGCTAGCTGGCGTCACTTTTTCAGGCGCTGAGCCAACTCGACTGCTTTACCTAGATAGCTGGATGGGGTCATCTCCAGTAAACGGGCTTTTGCATCGTCTGGAATCGCCAAGCCACGAATGAAGACCTGCAGATCCGCTTGATTAATGCCTTTGCCACGGGTTAATTCTTTTAACTGCTCGTAGGGATTTTCGATGCCATAGCGGCGCATCACGGTTTGCACTGGCTCAGCCAACACTTCCCAGCAGGCATCGAGATCAGCCGCAATCGCTGCCACATTCACCTCAAGTTTGCCAATGCCACGCATGGCGCTGTCGTAAGCCAATACACTGTGCCCAAATGCAGGACCCAAATTACGCAGTACAGTGGAGTCCGTTAAATCGCGCTGCCAGCGTGAGAGCGGTAACTTCTCAGCGAGGTGGCGCAGTAAGGCATTGGCAACGCCCAGATTGCCCTCGGAGTTTTCAAAATCAATTGGATTGACTTTATGCGGCATGGTCGAGGAACCAATTTCACCGGCTTTGGTGCGCTGCTTGAAGTAGCCCAAAGAGATGTAGGCCCAAAAGTCGCGATCCATGTCGAGCAAGATGGTGTTGGCGCGCGCAATCGCATCAAATAACTCCGCCATGCCATCGTGTGGCTCAATCTGAATCGTATACGGATTAAATTGCAAGCCCAGGCGCTGCTCCACGACGTTCCGCGCAAACTTCTCCCAATCAAAATCGGGGTAAGCAGATAAGTGTGCGTTGTAGTTACCGACTGCGCCATTCATTTTGCCCAGCAAAGGTACCGCTGCGATCGCAGCAATTGCACGCTCCAATCGTTTGGCTATATTGGCAATTTCTTTGCCCAGGGTGGTAGGTGATGCGGGCTGGCCATGGGTCCGCGAGAGCATGGGTACGCTCGCATTGGTTAGCGCTAATTCAGTTAAGGCATCGTGGATTTTGCGCAGCTGGGGCAGTAAGACGGTATCGCGCGCGCCCTGCAGCATCAAACCATGCGCCGTATTATTAATGTCTTCCGAGGTACAGGCAAAGTGGATAAATTCACTTGCCTTCAGAAGATCAGGTCTACCCGATACTTTTTCTTTTAGAAAATATTCGACCGCCTTCACATCGTGATTGGTCACTGCTTCGATTTCTTTAATGCGCTGCGCATCGGTATCGGTAAATGCATTCGCCAAGGACAATAAAAAATCCGCATCTGCCTGCGAAATATGCGGCACATCAGGAAGACCAGCAGAACCTAAAGCCAAAAGCCAATGAATTTCTACAAAAACGCGCTGCTTCATGAACGCAGACTCGGATAGCCAGGGCCTTAATGCATCCAGCTTGCTGGCGTAGCGGCCATCCAGTGGGGATAGGGCATTTAAAGTGCTAATCGGTTGGCTCACGGTCCTGCCTTTATGGGGTGTAATCGGATAAGACCCTATTTTAAAGCGTTATTGGATCACCCCCTCCTGACGCGGCTATACTCCAACGCTATGAAAATTATTGGCTCAATCACAAGTCCCTATGTCCGTAAAGTACGGATTGTCCTGGCCGAAAAGAAGATCGAGGCCGATTTTGTCCTCGAAAACGTCTGGGCTGCCGAAACGACCATTGGGCAAACCAACCCCTTGGGCAAGATTCCTTGCCTGGTGATGGACGATGGCAGCGCCATCTTTGATTCACGGGTCATTGTCGAGTACGTCGACACCTTAAGCCCCGTGGGTAAATTAATTCCGGCCGATGGCCGTGAGCGTGCAGCGGTTAAAACCTGGGAAGTATTGGCAGATGGCATCTTGGATGCGGGCATTTTGGCAAGGCTTGAGGCGACCTGGCGACCAGCAGAGCAGCAAAGCCCAGCTTGGATTGAGCGCCAAATGAGCAAAATCGATGCGGCCCTTAAGAGCATCTCGAATAGCCTGGGTGAGTCAAATTACTGCCACCACAATCAATTTGGCCTAGCCGATATTGCGGTGGGTTGCGCCTTGGGTTACCTGGATTTTCGCTTTCCATCGCTGGACTGGCGCGCACCCTACCCGAATCTAGAAAGCTTCTACCAAGGGCTCATGCAGCGGCAGTCTTTTAAAGATACGGTCCCGCCTGCAGCTTAGGACTTAGAGGCTCGGGGCCCTTATTCTGGGCTTGCGGAAATAATCCCGCCGCCCAAGCAAATATCGCCGTCGTAAACCACAGCAGATTGGCCGGGAGTAATCGCCCACTGCGAGTCCTCAAATTGCAAAGCGAATCCAGTAGACGCACTTTGCAGGATGCAATTGGCGTCTAGTTGGCGATAGCGTGTTTTGGCCCCGTAGGTCCCTGCCATTGGCATTGCACCACTAATCCAACTGACGTCTATTGCGTTTAAATGCTGACTGCATAACCAAGGATGCTCATGACCTTGCGCAACATACAGGGTATTGCTCGCCATGTCTTTACGGGCGACGTACCACGCATCGCCATTGCCATCCTGGCTACCGCCAATCCCAATGCCTTTGCGCTGACCAAGGGTAAAAAACGCCAAGCCCATGTGTTCGCCAACGGTCTTGCCATCTGGGGTTTTAATCGGACCCGGGGTGGTCGGCAGGTAGCGATTTAAAAATTCCCGAAACGGCCGCTCGCCAATGAAACAAATGCCGGTCGAATCCTTTTTACGTGCGTTTGGTAAACCAATTTGGTCAGCCAAGGTACGTACGTCGGTCTTGGCCATTTCGCCTAGCGGAAATAGGACCTTTGCCAACTGCTGCTGACTCAGGCGGTGCAAAAAGTAACTTTGATCCTTGCTGGCATCGAGTCCCTTTAGTAGCTGAACACCGTCTGTGGCGTGCCTTGCCCGCGCATAATGCCCTGTGGCGATGGCATCAGCGCCCAAGGCCATCGCGTGGTCCAAAAAGGCTTTAAATTTGATTTCGGCATTGCACAAGACATCAGGATTGGGAGTGCGGCCGGCACTGTATTCGCGTAAGAATTCAGAAAAAACCCGCTCCCGGTACTCTGCAGCAAAGTTCACCGCCTCGACGTCAATCCCAATCAGATCGGCGACCGAGACCACATCCAGCCAATCTTGGCGGCTCGAGCAATATTCGCTATTGTCGTCGTCCTCCCAATTTTTCATAAAAAGTCCAATAACTTCAAAGCCTTGCTGTTTTAAAAGCCAGGCCGTTACGGACGAATCCACACCCCCAGACATCCCCACCACGATTTTTGAGGGCCGAGACAGCGGAATTGCAGAAGATTGAAGGTCGAGCATCGAAAAATGAGAGAATTACACTTAAGTTACTGGTTCCCCATTGTAAAAGTCTTACGTTGGATACACACCAATAAAAAGAAATTATCAACGCAATGGGTAAGTGTGCTCACAAGGCCAAGCTGCTTTAACTAATACCGCTTTTCTAAATTATTTGCTTTCGGAGACATGCCATGCGCATTGGAGTGCCACTAGAAACCAGACCGGGGGAAACTCGGGTCGCAGCCACACCGGAGACGGTCAAAAAACTGATTGGCCAAGGCCATCAATTCATTATTCAATCGGGTGCCGGTAACGGTGCCAGTGTCCCTGACTCAGCATATGAAGCCGTGGGCGCCACCATCGGTAGCGCTGCCGATGCCTTTGCGGCGGAGATGGTGCTTAAGGTCCGTAGCCCTCAGGCCGACGAACTGAAGCAGATCAAATCCGGTACCGTGCTGATTGGCATGCTCGATCCATTTGATAACGAGGCGATTGCAGCAATGGCTAGCCAAGGTATTACCGCCTTTGCCCTTGAAGCGGCTCCACGCACTACTCGGGCCCAAAGCATGGACGTGCTGTCTTCTCAGGCCAACATTGCAGGCTACAAAGCCGTGATGATCGCCGCTAACGAATATCAGCGCTTCATGCCCATGCTGATGACGGCTGCAGGTACCGTTAAGGCAGCACGCATACTCATTTTGGGTGCTGGTGTTGCCGGCCTGCAAGCCATTGCGACAGCAAAACGCTTAGGCGCTGTAATTGAAGCGTCTGATGTGCGCCCTGCTGCAAAAGAACAAATCGAATCGCTTGGCGCTAAGTTTGTTGATGTGCCCTACGAGACGGATGAAGAACGCGAAATCGCCAAAGGCGTCGGTGGCTATGCGCGTCCGATGCCAGAGTCTTGGATGAAACGCCAAGCTGCCTTGGTTGCTGAGCGCGCTATGCAGGCGGACATTGTGATTGCTACTGCCTTAATTCCGGGGCGCAAGCCTCCCGTCTTATTGCACAGCGAGACCGTAGCCAAGATGAAACCGGGTTCGGTTGTGATCGATTTAGCCGCTGGCCGTGGTGAAAACGGTTCCGGCAATTGCCCGCTGACTCGCGCAGACCAAATCATTGATGCGAATGGCGTGAAGATTGTTGGCCATACGAACTTACCCAGCATGGTTGCAGCAGATGCGTCAGCACTCTATGCGCGCAACGTCCTGGACTTTATGAAACTCATCATCAATAAAGAAGCGCAGCTCGCTATTCCTGCTGCTGCCGATGATGACATTGTTGCAGCCTGCCTCATGTGTCGTGATGGCCAAGCTGTCCGTAAAAATTAATTATTGAAGGAATGATCATGGATGCAGCTGCAATTCAAAGTATTCTTACGGTCCAAAACATTACGGTGTTTGTGCTGGCCATTTTTGTTGGCTACCACGTCGTTTGGAACGTCACTCCCGCATTACATACCCCCCTGATGGCGGTTACCAATGCGATTTCCGGAATTATCATCGTAGGCGCTTTGTTGCAAACTGAGGTCATCAACGGCGATGAGATCACCCTCACCAGTATGATTGGTGCGCTTGCCGTCTTCCTAGCCTCGATAAACATTTTTGGTGGCTTTATGGTCACCCGCCGCATGCTTGAAATGTTTAAAAAGAAGGCTCCTAAAACCGAAGCCGCTGGCACCAAGTAAGAGAACCAAACCATGTCAAATATCACAGCGATTTCATATCTCATTTCTTCGGTACTGTTTATCCTCGCGCTGCGGGGCTTATCGTCACCGACCACCTCCCGTCAAGGCAACGTGTATGGAATGATCGGCATGTTGCTGGCCGTCATAACCACCTTCTTGATCCCCTCATTTAAGCCCGTCTATTGGCTGATTGGTACTGCTATTGTTGCTGGTGCAATCATCGGTTCGATTGCGGCTAAACGTGTGCAAATGACCAAGATGCCTGAGCTGGTTGCCTTAATGCACTCTTTTGTGGGTCTATCGGCGGTACTGATCGCGATTGCGGCGGTCATCAACCCAGCACAAGATCACTCTGGCGCGCAAAAGATCGAACTCTTCATCGGCGCCTTCATCGGTGCAATTACCTTTACCGCATCGATCATTGCCTTTGGTAAGTTGTCGGGCAAAGTCAGTGGCAAGCCAGTGACCTTCTCTGGCCAGCATATGCTGAACTTGGTGCTTGCTCTATTGATGGTTGCCGCTGGCGTCGTGTATTTCATGACGGATAGCCATGCTGCATTCCTCGCCATGTGCGCGGTTGCATTGGTACTAGGCGTCACCCTCATCATCCCAATTGGTGGTGCTGATATGCCGGTAGTGGTATCGATGCTCAACAGCTATTCCGGCTGGGCAGCAGCGGGTATTGGTTTTACCCTCAATAACCCGGTCTTGATCATTGCCGGTGCTTGCGTTGGCTCTTCGGGTGCGATTCTGTCTTACATCATGTGTAAGGCGATGAACCGCTCAATCATCGCGGTTTTGCTCGGCGGCTTTGGCGCTGAGGCAGCCGCTGGTGGTGACGATGATGGCGCTCCAAAGAACTACAAAACGGGTTCGGCTGAAGATGCAGCATTTTTAATG
>JBEBBK010000025.1:0-10460 GCA_041158405.1 Pseudomonadota bacterium | reverse complement strand
TGCTTGAAAAACTCAAATCCAATATGCAAGAAGTGAAAGCCCGCGGCGGTCGCTTATATGTATTTGCAGATCAAGATACCGAAATCGTCAGCAGTGATGGCATTGCCGTCATTCGCTTGCCTGAACACTATGGCGATTTATCACCTATTTTGCATGTGGTGCCACTACAGTTACTGGCCTACCACACGGCCTGTGCTCGCGAAACGGATGTGGATAAACCAAGAAACTTAGCGAAAAGTGTGACGGTGGAGTAATTCCGTTAGGGGGTAGTCTAACTACAAGGCTTATAGTCCGATTTAGGGTCGTTTTAAGAACTAAATCGTTGATGATTGGGGCTTATTCAGATTATCAAATTGAGCTATCAAATAAAGTCCTTTATTTAAGGGACTCTCTTAAGCTGACTTACAAGTCGATAGCAGAGTTTTTAATTGATGAGGGGTATAAACATTGGGATGAAGGTGGGAAGAGTTCACACCACGAAGACATACAAGGTCGCCCAGTTTTATTTGAGCTTTTTCAGGGAATAAAAGCTGGAGATATAAAGCACTTATGGATATACGATCAGTCACGACTATCGAGAAATGATCAGGTAGCCTCGCTCTTCCGTTACGAGTGTAATAAACAAGGTGTGACGCTTTATACAAAAGATGGTCAATTAGATTTGTCAAACCCATCAGATATGTTTTTAAAGCAAATCTTTGATGCTGTTGCTGGATTGGATAATGCTACTAGAGCAGAAAGAACTCGATTAGGAAAATTGAATCGAGTAGCTCAAGGATTTTGGAGTGGAGGTCCACCACCTTTTGGATATAAGTTGGTAGCTAAAAAATTAGTGCTAGAAAAAAGTGAATCAGCTTGGGTCAAAAAGATATTCACTATGTCTGTGAAAGGCGTAAGCACGGTAGAGATCAAAAAAATTCTTGATTCAAAAGGTGTTATTCCAAGAAGAGGTAAGGGACTCTGGACTTTAGGCTCAATACAAGCTTTATTGAAAAATACACACTACAAAGGTTCGTACAGCTATCAAGATAAGAAAAGTAAAAAGAAAATAGAAATTAAATGTCCAGCTATTGTTGATGAAACTACTTGGACGGCTGTTCAAAAAATTAAGACTAGAAAAACAAGTCGTGTATCTCAGCAAAACAGAACAAGCCACTTTTACTTGCTAAGAGATTTAATGGTTTGTGGACATTGTGGGCGATTTATGTCGGGTAGAAGGAATGTCAATAAAAATGAAGCCCTTTATTACTGTCCAAACAAAGAGCGAAACTGGGTTAATGATGGTGGAACAAAAACACCTTGGAAAAGAGGTGAGGGTTGTGGAATGGAGCGGTCACTTAATATTCCCGAAACAGACCAGCTAGTGTTTCAAACTGTGACAGATATTCACAAGGAATCAAGCACGCTTAAAGAAGAGGTTAAGTGGAAGATTCTTAAAGAGAACAATGCTCCTTTAGCTAAAACTGAGGAAGACATAAAGTTGCTAGAGAGAAATCTAAAGAAACAACAAAAAGAATTAGATAACGCTAAGCAAGCACAAGCCGATTTAGTTCTCAGCCATCACTCAGGCGAAATTAAGGCTGACATCTATAAAAGAGCTTTTCAGAACTCAAAAGATAGGGTTAATGAGCTTGAGGTTTTAATAGCCAATACACAACTTCAACTCAAAGGTAATGTAGAAAACAAGAAGTGGGTTGATTGGGTGAAGCTATACGGTCAACAAATCACCAATAAAAAAGAGCTTTCAGATGAAGAAAAGAAGGCTTATTTGGCTGGATTGATAGAAACAATCTCGGTTAAGTACATTAAAGATAAGGGCGAACACGAGCTAACAATTCAATTTAATCTACCGATTGTTAAGGACTCGGTAAAATGGAATGACCCTGAAAATAGGCGAAAAGGTTACAAGGTGATTAAGGGTAAAAGAACGACTACGCTTCAGGTCAAAAAAAAAGATCCACGCTGGACAAAGGTGACCCCCGAACGGAACAACTCCGTTACAGTCGAATAGCCCCGATTGCATTACAGCTGTAATAGCCTCTGAGAGGCTTAGGGCACAGAATAATGCCCCTTATCTGTGTTCAAATAAGGGTTGCCATGAGCGAATCAATAATTAGCCCATCACCCTATATACAAAGACGCACGCACTTCGTTCAGCGTGCATTAGTCGTACTCTTTACGGCTACTTTAGTCGCTTGTGCTGCCGGGCCGGATTTCAAGGAGCCGAACGCTCCAAAAGTAGCCCGCTTTACTGAAAAGCCGACTGCCACCACATTGGCGACTGCGCCCAACGTGGCTGGAGGTACAAAGCAGCAGATTATTCCAGATACGGATATTCCGGCGGAGTGGTGGACCTTATTTAAATCACCTGAGCTTGATAAGCTAATTAAAACAGCCTTGGAGCAAAATCCCAACCTGGCTGCGGCGGATGCGGCCCTGCGCGTTGCTCAAGAAAACGTCAATGCACAAATTGGCGGCCAGTATTTCCCAAGTGTTGGTTTAGGAGCCAATGCAACTCGCCAACAGCAATCCCTGGCTACGTTTGGATTGCCTGGTCAAAACATCTATAACGTGTACAACACCTCTATTAATGTGGGATATCGCTTAGATGTATTTGGTGCTGCGAGGCGAGCAGTAGAGAGTGCCCGTGCACAGGCAGAAATTAGTCAATTTCAGCTTGAAGGCGCATACCTTGCTTTAACTGCCAATATCGTGACAGCAGCAGTTCGTGAGGCTGCACTGCGAGCACAATACGCCGCCACATCCGAGATTTTAAAAGCCCAACAAAATTTTGCAGATGTAACTGAGCGCCAGCTTGCAATTGGGACTGTATCGCGGGTAGATCTGACATCACAGCAAACCTTAGTCGCCAACTCCCAGGTTGATTTATTGGCTTATGAACGGAACCTTGCATTTGCACGAAATCAACTTGCCGTCTACACCGGGGCATTTCCGAGTAATGCGCAGATCGCTCAATTCGAGTTAGCCAATTTACATTTACCCGATAAGCTCCCACTATCTCTGCCATCGAATTTAGTACGGCAGCGCCCGGATATTCGGGCAGCCGAGGCCTTACTCAAATCAACCAACGCCTTAGTGGGCGTGGCTACGGCCAATCTGTTGCCCCAAATTAATCTGAGTGCCAGCGTAGGCTCAGTTGCACTCTCTTCCGGAGCGCTATTTGGCCCCACGGCAGCAATTTGGAGCGTTGCTGGTGGGGTGTTTCAGCCTTTATTTCAAGGCGGACAATTACTGGCGCAACGGCGCGGTGCTATTGCGGGCTATGAACAGGCGGTATTTCAGTATCAAGCCACCGTCCTAACTGCATTCCAAGAGGTAGCCGATGCCTTGCGTGCGCTAGAGACCGGCGCCCAGTCATTAAAGGCCGCTGCCGATGCCGAGCGCTTCTCTAAAGAAACTTTAGATTTAGTGCAAGAACAATATAAGTTAGGAACCAGTAGCTACTTAGCTGTGCTCTATTACCAAAACCTCTATCAGCAAGCCAAGGTTAAGTTTGTACAGGCTCAGGCGGTACGCTTTGCAGATACAGCAGCACTGTTCGCTGCCCTGGGTGGAGGCTGGTGGAACCGAGATAGTCCAGCGTATCAATCGAATGTTGCAAGGAATGCGCAATGAAATCATTGCAGGAATTTATTCAAACACTGAAGTCCAAAGTACATGAGTGGAAACTAATGGAATACGTCAGCAAGGCATGGAATGCAATAAGTCAGTTATTCAGTCGCATTGGCAATACGCTTCGTTTGCGTGCACGATTTAAGAACACAAAAGCCTATGCCAAGCTCATGGCGATGACGCCCTTGCGTCGCCGCATGACGGTTATGCTGATTTCGGTTTTCATCTTGCTTGGATTGTTGGTTGGTTTCAACACCCTTAAAACTGCATTAATCACTTACTTTATCTCCAGCATGGGCCTGCCACCTGCAACCGTATCGACGATGGTAGTAGAGGAAGATGCGTGGCAGCCGACCTTAAGTAGTGTCGGTAATATTCGCGCGTTTCGAGGCGTTGATTTAAGTGCGGAGACTGGCGGTGCAGTATTAGATGTATTCGTTAAATCCGGAATGGATGTAAAGAAGGGTGATTTATTAATTCAGCTTAATGATGCATCGGATATTGCCCAGCTCAATTCCTTTAAGGCAATGGCTGATTTAGCCAAGGTGATTAATGAGCGCGATAAACAGCAGCTAGCCATTCAGGCCATTAGTAAAAACGTCTTCGATACGAGCGCAGCGGATGCTAAGTCAAAAGCGGCTCAGGTTGAGCAGCAGGCTGCCCTAGTTGCAAAGAAAAGCCTTAAAGCACCCTTTAGTGGCCGCGTCGGCATCATTGCGATTAACCCCGGTCAATACGTCAATGCAGGCGATAAGATGTTGACCATTCAAACCCTCGATCCCATTTTTGTGGATTTCACCTTGCCACAAAGTACAGCGGGAATGATTCAAGTGGGTCAAGAAATTGAAATGAAGACAGACGCATTTAAAGATGCCAGCTTCAAAGGAAAAATTACGGCAGTTAGCCCAAAGGTTGAGCTCAACACGCGCAATATGCAAATTGAAGCAATGGTGAGTAATCCAGATAAAAAAGTATTACCAGGTATGTTTGCAAACGTCACCATTAACTTGGGTGACCGCATTAAATACCTTACCCTGCCCCAAACGGCCATTACCTACAATCCTTATGGCAGTACCGTTTTCATTGCGCGCAAAACCGATCGCAAGGATAAGCAAGGTAAGCCGCTGATTGAAGCTGAACAGGTGTTTGTCACAACCGGCCTAACCCGCGGCGATCAAGTCGCAATTGTCAAAGGTCTTGAGCCGGGCGTGATGGTGGTTACCAGTGGGCAGCTCAAGTTAAAAAATGGAACGCCATTAATTATCAATAATCAAGTCCAGCCCGGCTTTAATCCCAATCCAAAGCCACAAGAACAATAAATCGAGCGAACTGACTAATTTATGAAGTGGACTGATCTATTTATTCGCAGACCCGTCTTGGCGCTGGTTGTGAGTGCGCTCATTCTGGTATTTGGGCTGAAATCCGCCAGCACTTTACCAGTCAATCAGTACCCGCAAACTCAAAATGCCATTGTTACCATCACAACGGCCTATTTTGGCGCAGATCCCGAAACGATTGCCGGCTTCATAACGCAGCCATTAGAGGCGGCGATTGCGCAAGCCCAGGGCATTGATTACCTTTCCTCGACCAGCATTAGTGGTATTTCCACCATTATTGCAACCTTGCAACTCAATTACGATGCCAATAAAGCGCTGACGCAAATCAATACGCAAATCAGCTCAGTTCGTAATCAATTGCCACCACAGGCTCAGCAGCCCATCTTGACGGTTCAGGTCGGCCAATCCACAGCAGCTATGTATCTGGGTTTTTATAGCGACGTTATACCTAACAACAGCACAACCGATTACCTTTTGCGCGTAGTAAAGCCAAAGCTTGACTCGGTAGCCGGTGTTCAAAATGCCGAGATCTTAGGCGGTCGTAAGTTTGCGCTGCGTGCTTGGCTGGATCGCGATCGCATGGCCGGTGTTGGCGTGGGGGCAGATGATGTCTATAACGCACTCGCAGCCAATAATTACCTCTCTGCCGTTGGTAGCACCAAGGGTGAAATGGTCGCCGTCGATTTAGTAGCCGGCACCGATCTCCATACCTTAGATGAATTCCGCAAATTGGTAGTGAAGCGCAATGGTGCGGATATTGTCTACTTAGATCAAGTTGCCACAGTCAGTCTGGGATCGGATGATTACAACACCAACGTCGCATTTAGCGGTAAGCAGTCGGTGTTTATTGGTATCAAAGTAGCTCCGGATGCAAATTTACTTGATGTTGCACAACGCGTACGCGCAGTCCTGCCGGATATTCAGAAGCAATTACCCACCGGTTTGGTTGGCAACATTGTCTATGACTCCACTAAATTCATTACAACCTCAATCGACGAGGTAGTAGCCACCTTGCTTGAGGCACTCCTCATTGTGACCGTGGTTATTTTCTTGTTCTTGGGGAGCTTTCGCGCAGTCGCGGTGCCTGTCATTGCGATGCCACTGTCGCTCATCGGCACATTCTTCTTAATGCAGGTTTTGGGCTATTCCATCAATTTGCTAACGCTTCTTGCCTTAGTTTTGGCAATTGGCTTGGTAGTGGATGACGCCATCATCGTGGTAGAAAACGTCGATCGCCACATGAAAGAGGGTAAATCACCGCTCGAGGCATCGTTAATTGCGGCGCGTGAACTCGGTAATCCAATTTTGGCAATGACGGTAGTGCTCATTGCTGTTTATATCCCCATTGGCTTTCAGGGCGGCCTTACCGGAGCCTTATTCACTGAGTTTGCATTTACCTTGGCCAGTGCGGTAGCGGTTTCTGGAGTAGTGGCCTTGACGCTATCGCCCATGATGTGCTCGCGTATTTTTACTGAAGGGCAAGAGACTACCCCCTTTGTTAAAAAGATCGATGCGATTTTTGAACGAGTACACCACCGATATCAAACCCTCTTACGGGACCTCTTGAGTACCTGGCAGGTCATTATTGTGATGGGCGTATTTTTATTGGGCGGGGTTGCGTATCTCTATGCAACTGCCCATTCTGAGTTAGCGCCTGTGGAAGATCAGGGGATCGTACTCATGCAGGCCTCTGGTCCGCCCAATGCCACCGTCAATCAAATGCAGACATACGCCGATCAGATTCAAAAAATCTCCGCTGCGGAGCCTGAGTATTTGCAGATGTTCCAAATTACGAGCGCAACCAGCAGTTTTGGCGGTGTGCTGATGAAAGATTGGAATGAGCGCAGTCGCAGTGCGTCTGCTTTTCAGCAAGACATGCAGAATAAGTGGAATAGCATCGCCGGTGTGCGGGTGGCTGCATTCCAGTTTCCTGCTTTGCCCGGCGCTCAAGGCTTGCCAGTGCAGGTGGTTATTAACACCACGGAGTCTTATGAAAACTTGAACGAAGTATCTCAGGCTGTACTCGATAAAGCGCGCAAGAGTGGCATGTTTTTCTTCGTTGATAGCGATTTAAAAATTGATAAACCACAAAACGTTTTAGAGATTGACCGTGAAAAAGTAGCGGCATTGGGTATGACCCAGCGTGACGTGGGCAATGCACTTTCAGCCGCTCTGGGCGGCGGATTTGTAAACTACTTTTCAGTTGCTGGTAGGTCATATCGGGTGATTCCGCAGGTCAAGCAAGTCGATCGACTCAATCCAGATCAAATCCTGGATTACTACATTCGTACACCGAGCGGCGAGATGATTCAGGCGCGGACCATTGCCAGTATTAAGCAGCGGGTAGTTCCGCAATCGATTAACCACTTTCAGCAGCTTAACTCCGCTACGATTATTGGCGTCAGCACACCATTTGTATCGCAAGAAGAGGTCCTCAAGTTCATAGCACAGTCATTAAAAGAGGTGGCTCCGAATGGCTACTCCATCGATTACGCCGGACCATCACGGCAGTTTATGAATGAATCTGGTGGTTTCTTGGTCACGATGTTCTTCGCGATCCTGATCGTCTTTTTAGTATTGGCCGCTCAGTTTGAAAGTTTCCGTGACCCGATTGTGATTTTGGTTTCAGTACCGCTGGCTTTGTTTGGTGCGCTGATATTTATCAACCTCGGCTTTACCACGCTGAACGTCTACACCCAGGTTGGCCTTGTTACCTTGATGGGTCTAATTAGTAAGCACGGTATTTTGATTGTGGAGTTTGCCAATGAGCTGCAGGCGGCAGGCCGAAGCAAGCTTGATGCGATTGTTGAGGCCAGTAGTGTTCGTTTACGTCCCATTCTTATGACCACGGCAGCGATGGTATTGGGTGTTGTGCCGTTGGTGATTGCATCGGGTGCTGGTGCTGCAGGACGTCAATCCATGGGGATTGTGATTTTTACTGGTCTGTCGATCGGTACATTATTTACCCTGTTTGTGGTGCCGGCGATGTACCTCTTTATTGGCGCCGATCATCAAGCCAAAAAGTTTAAGCAAGCATAAGGGCGAATACCCTTATTTGCTCACGCTACCGTGAGATAAGCGGTTTCGCTTTCTAAGCGCTTCATCCACGCCTCAATCGCCGGATACGATGTACGCTGACCTACTCGCTCAGGAAACTTCTCAGCCAGCATGATCCAGCGATTGACGCAGAGTCCCAAGGCAATATCAGCCAAGCTAAACCGATTGCCAGCGCAAAACAAATGGGATTCGAGAGCCTGGTTAAGGATTCTGAGTTGGCCACTGGCGGTTTCGTACCCTTTGCGAATCAAATCGTAGTTACGCTCATTTTCAGGGGTTCGTGTCAGACCTAAAAATGCGGGACGTACGGCTGGCCAAAACGTAGTGAGTTGCCAGTCCAGCCATTTGTCTGCAGAGGCTTGGCTATTGATGTCGGCTGGAAAGCGTCCATTCTGATCATATTTCCGTACGAGGTAACGCAAAATAGAATTAGATTCCCACAAAACGAAGGATTCATCTTGTAGCGTGGGTACTAAGCCGTTAGGGTTTAATGCTAAGAATTCAGGGGTATTGACGACGCCAAATTGCAGACCGGCATCGATGCGCTCATAGTCTGTGCCTTCTTTAAGTCTAAGCTCATGTAAGCACCACAGAATTTTTTGGACATTGATTGAACTGGCTCTACCCCAAAGACGCATCATACAAAATCCTTCATTCGATTGGGGCGCGCTCAGGCAAGCGGAGGCCCATGAATTGACTGCGTGAAAATACCAGTGGATCACGCTCTTCATGGTGTTGCATATTCACGATGCGCGCAACAATAATGCGGTGGTCGCCGCCCGGATGAATGGCGATGGTCTCACACTCAAAGTAAGCGACGCAATCCGGCAGCGTTGCTAGACCAGAAGCCCCAGTGACAACATCGATCCCCGCAAATTGATCGCCAGTACTTTTGGCAAAGCGCATGGCAATGTCTTCTTGTGATCGCTCTAAAACATGAATCAACTGTTTTTTTCCAAGCGCAAACGCGTCTACCAATATGGAGCGCTCAGACAGGCTCCAAAGCACCAGTGGCGGATCTAAAGAGACCGTATTAAATGAGCTGATGGTGACACCAACCGCTTGATTATTATTTCCAATGCCGGTGATGACCGTTACACCCGTAGCAAAACTAGAAAATGCCTTGCGTAACTCGGTGGGCGAAGCTGAACTCATGAAGGGCTTTATCTTTAAGCTTATTTATTTGGAGTAATACTGGTGCCCGGAATGGGTGTCAATATTTCATTTTCTTCCGCGCGAACGCATTTGAAACGGTATTCATTCGATGCTTTCGAGATGAAGCTGGCGCCCAGGTAAAAGTCGGACTGACAGGCTTTCGTAGCAAAATTCATCACGTCTTGCGGCGCGGCAGAAGACTGGATTAGGCGCATATTTCCCATCGACATCTTGACGTCAGTGGACGAGCAGCCGGTCATAACTAAGGTAATCAGCCCAAGAGAGAGTAGAATTTTTTTCATGGAACACTCCATAATTCGTAATGCTTGTTAGGATAAACGGTTTACGGCCTGCGGGTGAAAATTAGCGGTATGGCTCTGTATTGAAAGGAAAACGATGTTTAAGGCAATTGTTATAAATAAAGACGACAAAGGCTACCGAGCGGAACTGGGGCAGCTTGAGGAATCAGCACTCCCAGCCGGGGACGTGCGTGTTCGAGTGCAGTATTCCACGCTCAATTACAAAGATGGCTTGGCAATCACAGGCAAAGGCCCGGTGGTTAGAAGCTTTCCAATGGTTCCCGGGATCGATTTTGCAGGCGAGGTGCTGGAAAGCACGTCGCCTGAGTTTAAGGTGGGCGATGGCGTTTTACTCAATGGCTGGGGCGTAGGTGAGGGGCATTGGGGTGGTTTGGCCCAGCAGGCTAGAGTAAAGGCAGAGTGGCTAATTCCATTGCCAAAAGGCTTTACTGCCAAACAGGCCTTGGCAATTGGCACTGCTGGATATACCGCCATGCTCTGTGTCATGGCACTGCAAAAGCATGGCGTGAAGCCGGCCGATGGCGAGGTGCTGGTAACGGGCGCTGCTGGCGGTGTTGGTAGCTTTGCAATTGCCCTACTGAGTAAGCTTGGTTTTACGGTGGTTGCCAGTAGTGGCCGGCCGCAAGAGGCAGAGTACCTTCGCTCTTTGGGCGCAGCTGAAGTCATTGATCGGAGTAGCTTATCGGAGCCAGGTAAGCCATTAGCGCGCGAGCGCTGGGCTGCTGTGGTGGATAGCGTAGGCAGTCATACTCTAGCCAACGCTTGCGCAGCAACGAAGAGTGAGGGCGCGGTAGCGGCTTGCGGCCTTGCTCAAGGTATGGATTTTCCAGGCAGCGTAGCGCCCTTCATTTTGCGTGGCGTAACCCTATACGGCATCAATAGCGTGACCGTGCCGAAAGCCAAGCGCATTGCAGCGTATGAACAGCTGAGCGCCTTGGTGGATCTCAAGACCTTGGAT
>JBEBBK010000024.1:0-10541 GCA_041158405.1 Pseudomonadota bacterium | reverse complement strand
AAGTCCGAGCAAAAGGCATGAGTAAGGGGGTTAAGTGAACCATATGCAACAATTGTAGATAGCAAATCACATTTGAAGCAAAGGATCTCATCATGGGCTTTTTATCGGGCAAGCGGATTTTAATTACCGGCCTCCTCTCAAACCGCTCCATTGCCTATGGCATTGCCAAGGCCTGCCACCGTGAAGGGGCTGAATTAGCCTTTACTTATGTAGGTGAACGCTTCAAGGAACGCACGGTCGACTTTGCCAATGAATTCAATTCCAAGCTGATTTTTGACTGCGATGTCGGTAGCGACGAACAAATTGCGGCCCTATTTACTGATCTGGCCAAAACCTGGCCCCAATTTGATGGCTTTGTACATGCCATCGGCTTTGCCCCACGCGAAGCCATTGCTGGCGACTTTTTAGATGGCCTCAGTCGCGAAGGCTTCAAGATTGCCCACGATATCTCGGCTTATAGCTTTCCGGCGATGGCAAAAGCGGCATTACCGATGCTCAAGGCAAATGGCGCGCTACTGACCTTGACCTATTTAGGCTCGATGCGCAATGTGCCCAACTACAACACCATGGGCTTAGCAAAGGCTTCTCTCGAAGCATCGGTGCGCTACCTTGCTGGATCACTCGGCCCCAAAGGCATTCGGGTCAATGGTATTTCAGCAGGGCCCATCAAAACCTTGGCTGCCTCTGGCATCAAAGGCTTTAGCAAAATTTTGAGCGCGGTCGAGGCAACGGCACCGCTGCGCCGCAATGTCTCGATTGACGATGTCGGCAATGCAGCGTCCTTCTTGATGTCAGACCTTGCCAATGGCATTACCGCGGAAATCATTTACGTAGACAACGGCTTTAGCCAAGTCGTTGGTGGCATGGACGAGGCTTGAAGGTTCCGCTCACCGAGGCCCTGTGGTTTTGGGCTAAGCTAGGCTTTATTAGCTTTGGTGGGCCCGCAGGTCAAATTGCGGTTTTACATACCGAGTTAGTTGAAAAGCGCCGCTGGATTTCCGAACGGCGCTTTTTACATGCACTGAACTATTGCATGCTGCTGCCTGGACCCGAGGCACAGCAATTAGTGACTTACATCGGCTGGTTAATGCATCGCAGTATTGGCGGCATCTTGGCTGGGGTCCTCTTCGTACTGCCTTCCTTATTGATCCTCATTGGGCTGGGCTGGGTCTATCTAACGTTTGGTCAGACGCCCTGGATTGCCGCCCTCTTTTTTGGCATCAAGCCTGCGGTAACTGCAATCGTCTTGTACGCCGCCCTCAAGATTGGTCGGCGGGCACTTGGGCACCGCGCCTTGTGGTTCATTAGCGGCCTCTCATTTATTGCCATCTTTATTTTTAATGTTCCCTTTCCAATCATTGTGATCTGCGCAGCCCTGATTGGTGTTTGGGGTGGCAAAAAATACCCTGCCATCTTTAGTCCGAAGTCGCACAGCGTTGACACAGTCAGTGCGCAGGGAAGTGGCGATGCCATCATTGGCGATAGCACGCCCACTCCAGAGCATGCCGTCTTTAGTGTGCGAAGCTCGCTAAAAAAAGGTGTTGTGGGTGGGCTGTTATGGGCTCTGCCCATTACCGCGCTGATTCTCTTTTTTGGTTGGAAAGCCCTCTACCCCCAGTTGGCTTGGTTTTTCACCAAAGCCGCTTTACTTACATTCGGTGGAGCCTATGCAGTATTGCCTTATGTCTATCAGGGCGCAGTCGAACACTACCAGTGGGTTACCGCGAGTCAAATGATTGATGGACTTGCTTTAGGAGAGGCAACTCCAGGGCCGCTCATTATGGTGCTTGCGTTTGTTGCTTACATTGCAGGGCACGTACAAGCAACACTCGGGCCAGATATGGCTTTTTGGAGTGGCGCTGTAGCAGCGTGCATTGCCACCTGGTTTACTTTTTTACCGTCCTTTTTATTCATCTTGATTGGCGGGCCATTGATTGAGTCCACGCACGGCAAGTTAGGCTTTACTGCGCCCCTGACCGCGATCACCGCTGCTGTGGTCGGCGTGATTGTGAACTTGGGTCTATTTTTTGCGTACCACGTATTCTTTCCGAATGGCTTAGCGGGAGCGGTATCAATACCATCGATATTCATTTGTGCAGCGGCGGCCATTGCCCTGATTCGCTTTCAGCTGGGCGTTATGACGGTCTTGGCTGGTGCCGCGTTTACTGGGCTTTTCTTAGGCTGGCTGGGCTAAAAGCGCATCAACACGCAATCACCCATTGCATAATAGGGTGATGCGAATCGAAGATCAAACCATCAAACACCTGCAGGAGTGGATTGGTAAATCCGAATCCATCCTGGATACCGTAACTGCTGCGCCAGTAAGAGCGCTCTCAGCCACATTGGATCGACCCGACCCAATGCCTACCATTGGGACTTTCTTGCCCGAGCTATGGCACTGGCTGTATTTTTTACCCCATGCCCGCCAATCGGAAATTGGTCCTGATGGTCACCCCAAGCGCGGTGGCTTTTTACCACCCGTACCGCTCCCCCGCCGCATGTGGGCTGGTGGGCGTCTTGAGTGGATTAAGCCGCTAGTAGTCGGCGATGCCATTGAGCGCAACTCCACCATCCAATCCGTTACCCATAAATCGGGTCGTACAGGCGACCTCATCTTTGTTCTTGTCCGTCATGAAATTAGCAATGCATCGGGCATTGCATTAACGGAGGAACACGACATTGTGTATCGCGATGCGCCTGCGCCTGATGACAAACCGGTTGCACCCACTCCAGCGCCAACGGATGCCACTTGGACCAAGACCATCAATCCCGATGATGTCTTACTGTTCCGTTACTCTGCCCTCACCTTTAATGGCCATCGCATTCATTACGATCGGCGTTACGTTACGGAGGTGGAAGGTTACCCAGGCCTCATCGTCCATGGCCCGTTGATTGCAACCCTGTTGGTTAATTTAGTACGCCAATCCATTCCGGGGTCTACATTAAAACGCTTTGAGTTTCGTGCAATCCGGCCAACCTTTGATATCAATCCCTTCTCTGTTTCAGCTACCCCAGACTTAGCGTTTGATCCGAGTGGCAAGACCATTCGTGTTTGGGCGCAGGATCATGAAGGGTGGTTAACGATGCAAGCGACAGCGGTGCTGAGTTAATATGAGCGCGATTCATTACTCGAAGGTATTGGCCGACTTTGCGGTAACACTCAAGCCTACTGATATTCCAGAAGAGGTTATGCGCCGCGGCGAAGACTTGCTCGTCGATTGGTTTGGCTCTGCCGTTGCCGGTAAAGGCGCTACCCCTGTCGAAATCCTGACCCGCTTTGCCGAGCAAATGGGGCCAAGCAGCGGCCCATCAGAAATCCTGGCTCACCGCAGCAGCAGCAGTCCGTATTTAGCAGCGATGTCCAATGCGGCGGCATCGCACGTGGTTGAGCAAGACGATTTACACAATAGCTCAGTATTCCATCCAGCGACCGTCGTGTTCTCCCCTGCACTCGCTTGCGCTCAAGCACTTGGCCGCTCGGGCACTGAGTTTCTGACGGCGGCAATAGCAGGTTATGAAGTCGGTATTCGTGTAGGCGAGTTTTTAGGCCGCTCGCACTACAAAATATTTCATACGACGGGCACGGCCGGCTCCTTAGCATCCGCTGCTGCAGTAGGTCATCTTTTAAAACTCAGCCCAGAGCAAATGCTGCATGCGTTTGGCTCTGCAGGCACCCAATCGGCTGGCCTTTGGGAATTTTTGCGCGACGCTGCAGACTCGAAGCAACTGCATACCGCGCATGCTGCCGGAACCGGATTGATGGCTGCCTACTTGGCGCAGGGTGGATTTACTGGAGCGCAGCACATTCTGGAAGGCAAACAGGGTTTAGCCGCGGGAATGTCAAGCGACGCCGATCCGAATTGCTTAGTGGATCGCCTAGGCACGCGCTGGGCTAGCGCGGAAACCAGTTTTAAGTACCACGCCTCTTGCCGTCATACCCACCCTGCTGCTGATGCACTCTTACATACAATGCAAGCGAATCGCATTCAAGTGCAGGACATTGATCGCATCATTACGCATGTCCATCAAGGGGCGATTGATGTCTTGGGTCCCGTCACCCATCCGGCCACCGTGCACCAATCAAAGTTCTCGATGGGTACGGTGCTGGCGATCATTGCGCATTATCAATTTGCGGGCCTTCAAGAATTTGCCGATCACTTTAGCGATCCTGAAATCTGCGCCTTGCGCGATCGCGTTACGATGGAACTGGACCCCGAGATTGATACGGCCTACCCCAAGCGTTGGATTGGTAAGGTAACCGTGATTCTGAAAGACGGATGCCAATTGCATGGTCGTGTCGATGAGCCCAAAGGTGATCCTGGTAATACCCTGTCGCGCACGGAGATTACCGATAAGGCACTGCGCTTAGCGGCCTTCAGTGGTGGCGCTACTCCATCGGAAATGAGTAGTGCTATCGATGCACTGTGGAATATCCGCAAGCACACGAAGGTCGGTTTTTTATTGAGTCCACAAACATGAACGTCACAAATCCGATCGATCATCCGATTGCCTATGCCAGCACCTTTTTATTTGTTCCCGGCAATCGGCCTGAACGATTTGCAAAAGCCCTGAACAGCGGTGCCCACGCCATCATCATTGATTTGGAAGATGCAGTAGCGGAAGAAGATAAGGCAGTGGCTCGCTCGGCGATTCAGAAAGCGTGGCCTGGTTTTTCATCGGAGGAACGCCGTCGTATTGTGATTCGCTCGAATGCACCTGGTACGCGCTTTTATGGCGAAGACTTAATGCTGGCCGAAGAACTTAATATTGCTTGCTTACTGATTCCCAAAAGTGAATCGATTGATCAGATCAATGGTGCGGCAGAGGTCTTACCCGCTACTGCCATCATCCCCATGATTGAAACGGCACGCGGACTACAGCAGATTGATGCGATCGCCAATGCGCAGCAAGTTATTCGTCTGGCATTAGGTAACATTGATTTGCAAGCCGATCTTGGCATGGTGTGCGACGCGCAAGAGACTGAATTGCAAGTAGCGCGCTTTCAGCTGGTCTTGGCCTCGCGCCTAGCCGAAATAGCCCCGCCCGTGGATGGAGTAACTACCGCAACCGACGACATCGACCGCATTACTGCCGATACCTTGCGGGCGAAGCGGCTCGGCTTTGGCGCAAAGCTCTGCATTCATCCGGCGCAAGTCCCCATCGTTTCTAAGGCATTTACACCCACCGAGGCGGAATTGCACTGGTCCAATCAAGTGATTGAGGCCGATAAAGCATCAAAAGGTGGGGCAGTCAAGCTAAACGGCCGTATGATTGACCGTCCCGTCGTTCTTTTGGCTAAACGTCTATTGGTGCTTGCTGGTAAACACTAATGCCCCGGTAGGCAGCGAAAATGGCAAAATCACAGGGCATTAAAAAACTGGAGACCGTAATGAAATTGAAGAAAACCGTATTAGCTGGATTTGCTGCCATCGTCAGCGCCAGCGCCTTAATTGCTAGCAATGTTGCTACTGCACAAACGAACTGGCCAGATAATAAGCCAGTCTCGCTGATTGTTCCATTTGCAGCTGGCGGCCCTACTGACATCGTAGCCCGCTTGCTTGCTATTCCTATGGGCAAATCCTTGGGTACCACCGTAGTGGTTGAGAATGCACCGGGTGCCGGCGGCACTGTCGCCTCCGCTAAAGTAGCCCGCGCTACACCAGACGGTTACACAATTTACATACACCATATGGGCATGGCTACTGCGCAAGCCTTGTATGACAAGTTACCGTACGACCCACTCAAAGACTTTGAGTACATCGGTCAAGTGGTCGACGTGCCAATGCTTTTACTAGCACGCAAAAACTTCCCGCCTAATAACTATAAAGAGCTCGAGGCTTATATCAAAGCCAACGGCAATAAAGTAACGATGGCCAATGCTGGTCCTGGTGCGGTTTCACAATTGTGCGGCCTCTTATTTCAAAGCCGTTTAGGTGTGCGCTTAACCAACGTTCCTTACAAAGGTACCGGCCCTGCATTGACCGACCTGATGGGCGGCCAAGTTGACATGTTGTGTGACCAAACCACTCAAACGATTAACGTTGTTAAAGACAACCGCGTCAAGGTATATGGCACAACTACTCCAAAACGTCTGTCAGCATTACCTAACGTTCCAACTTTGGATCAAGAGGGCTTAAAAGGCTTTGAAGTGAAGGTATGGCATGGCCTCTACACACCAAAAAATGTTCCACAGGCTATCCAAACCAAACTCAATACTGCCCTCAAAGCAGCATTGAACGATCCGGACGTGAAGAAGCGTCTTGCTGACTCCAACATTGACATTGTCTCTATGGACAAAGTAAGCGCCAATGGACTGAAGACCCATCTCGACAATGAGATTAATAAATGGGGTCCTGTGATTCGTAAAGCCAATATTCCAGACTAAGTATTTCCTTAGTCAGCGGATTTTTTTCCGCGGAATAAAAGCAAAAACCAGCGATACGTCGCTGGTTTTTTTATGCCTTCCAATCCGCATCCTTAGGTCAGTCGACTTAGCCCTTACGAAAGAGATATCCCGTTTGTGCTCGCGCGGCGCGTGCACGCCATGTAGACCGAATCAGTGACGCAATCGCCCATAATCCTAAAAATGGATCTAGGATGTAGTCCCATAGATTAGTAGATTCATGCCACCCTGCTGCCCAAGCCAAAATTGCCAGTGCCAAAATGATTGCAATGCGATTCGAGCCAACAAACCACGCAGCCAAGGCCGCAGCCATCACCGCAGCCAATAAGGTGAATGAGTCATAGCCCCACGCGTAGGGATCGAGCATGCTCAAGCCCAAGGCAAGGGGATAAAAAATAATCGCAATCAGTGCAATCCAACCCTTCATGGCTGAAGATACATGTATTCCTTTTGGCGAAAAATAAGCCGTCCATAAGAGTAGCATCGAGGTAATGCTCAGCTCGCCCGTAAAGCCGCGGACATAGGCAGCTAGGGGCAACTCCAGTGGCAAAAATAAAGTGAATACCGGCCAGAACAAGAGGTTAGCTAGCACAAAACAAACGAGCACCCGAAGGGCTACTATCCGCGCATGACCTTCGTCTTTAAAATACAGTGCTTGTGCAAGGCATGCCAATACGATTGCAGAGCTGATGGCAATCTCCATCAGCGCAACGATTTGCATCACCGAGTTTGAAACCATCAGGAGCTCCCCTTCTGGTTCTTTTTGCTTTCAATCCAGCGGCGGTCAAACTGAATGTGCTTCATCTTTTTGCGATCATAGGTATAGATGAGATGCACCTCGCCATTGGCGCCCAGCAACAATGAGGGGTAGGAAAATTCGCGGTGGAGCCCATTGATCAGGGTTTGATCACTCTCTAGCTCCGCAATCACATTCCAATTGCTAGTTCCGGCAGGTGCTATCGCCAATACGAGGCGATGACGGGCCGACTCCAAGTCATTCAATGCGATGAGGCGATCACCGTTAGATAACTGCAAGCCTGCAATCGCTGCATTGGGATTGGCCAAATCTAAATCAATTCCACTAGCCCAGGATTGACCTGCGTTTTCGGTCTGCGCACTGGCAATGCGGGCTGGGCCTGCGGACCTTGCCTGTCGAAAGTAGGCTACAGCTTTTTCAGGGGCATCAATAAAGACGATGGGTTGCAATAAAGCGCGACCAGAAGTCATGCGGCGCTTATCGATCACGCGACCACCATCAATCCGAATCAGCTCACCAAACTTACCCATCCACTCGTGATACACCGGCAAGCCTTGAGTACCATCGGTAAAGTCAAATCCAGGAGCCTTGATCAAGGTACTCAAATTGAGCGCGGGTGAGGTAATGAGGCGCTGCGGACGCGACCAACTGATGCCCTCATCGCTGGACTCCATCCAGCTGATCGAGCTGCCAGCCCAGCCACCGACCGAAACCGTCACAAAGTACAGCTGCAATTTGCCTTGGCTTGATCGCACCGGCAATGGGTTGCCGAGTTTTTTAATGTAGCGCGATAAACCTTTTTCGGCAGCAACCCGATCAATAACTACTTCGGGGCTAGCCCAACTGCCGGCCTTAGCATCAAACACGGCCGTTTGAATTACAACATCGGTTGCGCCCTCTCTAGTTCCAGCAAACCAAAATGCACGCAGATTGCCATCATTTAAAAGGATTGCAGAACCCGCATGAACCGACGGTGCTGCAGTCTCGGGAATAAACTGGGCTCGCGGCTCAGGAATGCTGACTTGCGTACTGATTTGCGGCCTTTTTCCTATCGCTGGAGTAGCGGCTTCGGGCATTAGTAATTCGGATTCCAGTGCTGCTGGCATTGCAAATGAAGTCCAGGGCGGCCGACTATCTATCTGAATATAGCCAGCAACAGCGGCCAAGGCCAAGATGCATAAACTCGCAATTCGCATCATCGACAAGCATCCGGTGAGGCACTTGCTATGGCCGATGGAGAATAAATAAGGTATTCGTTCACGAAGAGGTATTGTCCCATCTCGCCGCGAATAATAGCCACAATCTCCTCTTGGCTATGGCGTGCGCGCATCTCCATGCGCTTGCCCAAGACTTGGCAGTCATCGCAGAATGCCGGCGGTGCGCCGAGTGGTGAATAGGCCGCAAAATACGGATACCGTTTTGCTAATTCAGTACCATTTGCGGCCTCGCTAGCTGGATAACCCTGTAAGCGCGCACCTGGCAACAACAAGCGGTATTCCTCATCCTTGGACCGGAAATCGCAGGGCACCGCAACCAGATTATCTTGTACGCGAGCAATCGCCTGCGCATCGTAACGGCCAATTTGCCCTTCGAGTGGAGCAAGCCCAGTATTCAGGGCCAAGTAGCAAATGAAGCAAGTGGCCAATGCCGTCAACTTCGCAGTACTGGGTTTGATAAAGCCCCACGCCACCAGCGCAATACCGGAGCCAAGCCAGAGCCAATGCCAAAGCGAGTATTGCCATAGCAGTGGGCTAGCCCAGTTTCCACCCCCGAGATTAAGACTGACCCAGGCAAGGGCTGCCAAGACAACAAACTGAAGGGCTAAAGCAATCCGAAATCCCCACAAGGGTAGGCGCTGCCAATGCAGCGCGATTAATGCAGCAAGGGCTGGCATCACCGGCAGTAGATAGCGACCCGAACGCTGGCTCGGCAGACTAAACACAATCAAAAAGGCAAGCACTAAAAGCCACAATAGGCGCTCTTCGATATTGGTAACGGTACGTTCACGCCAGGATTGCCAACCCAGCGAGAGCAAGACAAAAGCAAAGAGGCCGGCATTGGCGATGGTTGTCAACAGTAGCAACCAAATACTATCGCCGCCGCGAACTAAATCTAAGAAGTAATTGCTCGTACGCGCACCAAACTTTCCCGCATTCTCACCCAGAACAAACTCACGCCAAATCGATTCAGGATTGGGATCTAGCGCAAACCACAAGCCAAAAATACCCAGCGATAACAAACCAATCACGATGAGCTTATACAGATCGCGCTTCAGTACATCAATGAGGCGCCAATCGCGCCAGCAGCCGTACCAAAGCAGTAATGCAAAGCAGGCAGGCAATACATAAGCGAAGGATTTATATAGAAGTCCCAAGCCGATACTGATTGCAGCAGATAGTGGGAAGAGGACGCGCGAGTCAAACGCAGCGCGACCCCAATACAGCAATGCAAAAAATGGCAGGCTCAAGAAAAAGACTTCGGGCGGATCGGTGAGGTAAGGACGCCCATAGCGGTAGGTCGCAAAGAAGGACAACCACACTACAGCGGCCAGCAATCCAGTCTGAGTTTTTCCAGAAAAGCGTGCTACCGCTAAGAACAGAAACAGTGCCGTTAAGCCGGTGTATAGAACGCTGGGCCAGCGTAACTCCAGCAAGCCCCAATTTGCAGCCCAGTCTGTACTAGCAATCCCCTGCCAAAAGACCAGCGGCGGCTTGGTATTGCGCATGGCCTCCATCTCGGACTGCAAAGGCAGCCACTGGCCAAAGTCTGCCGTAATGCGGGTGATGTGCATATAAACGTACTCATCGCCATTTTTTGGCGCAAAGCGGCTATCGATGGCAAAACAGTAGGTCAGGATTGCTAAGGCCAGAATCAGAAGAAGAAAACGAAGGGGGGTCTGGCTACGCATCACTTTATTTTATAAGGCTTAGGAAAATTCCCAATAAATTAGGGTAAACCTGCAGGCGCTTAGATTAATAAGTTGCAACAATATAAAAAAACAGTCTATACGGAGCGTTTTTTTCGCCTCAATTACTACTAAGATAGCAATTGGATGTAAACAGCGCTTGTTTTAATTTATTCATAACGGAGAGCATTCAAATGCACATCACCCTACGCAAAATAGGCTTAGGACTCGCAGTCTTTTTAGGCTTATCGCAGGTCAGCATGTTCGCTGCCGCCCAAAATGCCGACGCCACCAAGCTATACCACCGTAGTCTTGCCGCTACTTGCGCAAACTGCCATGGTACTGACGGTAAAGGCGTTCCAGAAGCCGGTATGCCGCTAATTAATAACCAATCCAGCGAGCAAATACTTGCCAGCTTGAAAGCCTATAAATCCGGCGCACGCGAGGGCACCATCATGCATCAGCTAGCCAAAGGC
>JBEBBK010000023.1:0-11369 GCA_041158405.1 Pseudomonadota bacterium | reverse complement strand
CTGCACCAGCCATAGCCCAGTCGCAGCTTACGCTCAACTGGCGCCTTGTCTCAAGCTTTCCGAAGTCACTGGATAATTTGTATGGCACGTCCGAGATTTTTGCAAATGCGCTGCGCAAAGCAACCGATGGAAAGTTCAACATCAAGGTGTTTGCTGCCGGAGAAATTGTCCCACCCTTGCAAGTACTGGATGCAGTGCAAAATGGCACGGTCGAGGTAGGCCATACCGCAGGCTACTATTCCTTAGGCAAGGAGAGTGCTTTTATATTTGATACTGCCGCACCCTTTGGTTTGACTGCGCGCCAGCAAAATGCGTGGATGCTCCATGGCAACGGCATGAAGTTAATGCGCGAACTCTATGCTTCCTACAATATTGTGAACTTCATGGGCGGCCAAACCGGAACGCAAATGGGTGGCTGGTTTCGGAAGGAAATTAAAACGGTCGCCGATTTAAAAGGCCTTAAATTTCGGATTGCCGGATTTGCTGGCAACATCCTTTCCAAATTAGGGGTTGTGCCGCAACAGCTGCCTGCTGGTGAGATTTACTCCGCCTTAGAAAAAGGCACCATCGACGCCGCCGAATTTGTTGGCCCCTACGATGACGAAAAACTCGGGCTAGCGAAGGTTGCCAAAAACTACTACTACCCTGCGTGGTGGGAGGGCGGTGCATCACTGTCTTTTCTGGTGAATAAAAAGAAATGGGATGAATTGCCACCAGCATACCAAGCAGCATGGGAGGGCGCCTGTTTTCAGGCGCACACCGAGATGTGTGCGAAGTACGACGCCTTAAATCCTCCAGCACTGCAACGTTTACTGCAAAACGGTGCCGTACTGCGCAAGTTCAATACGCAAATACTAGATGCCTGTTTTACGGCTACCCAAGAAGCCTACGCCGAGGAGTCTGCAAAAAATCCCCGCTTCAAAGCAATCTACGAAGATTACCGGCGCTTTCGTAATATGGAAGCGCAGTGGTTTAATGTGGCCGAACAGGCATTTGCGCAGTACAGCTTCAATAAAAAACTGTAGCAATCCAGCGCAAGGCAATCTCAGTTTGACTTACGCTCCAAGGTAACAAAGTCAAAATGAATGTCACCCTCGTGTGCGGGGGTGCGCTCTAGTTCGCGCCACTGTTCAGGATGGGGTACGGTAAAAAAGGTGTCCCCACCGTCAACTTCAATATCAATTTCTGTAATGTAGAGGCGGTCGGCTAAATCAAAGGCCTGCGTAAAGAGTTGTTCTCCGCCAATTACAAAGACCCGCTCCAGATCGCTCAAGCGCTGCAGCGCATCACTTAAGGAGCTAGCCACTTCCGCGCCGGTGAGTTGCAAGTCCGGATTGCGACTCACAACAATATTGCGCCTTCCGGGCAAGGGGCGTCCAATCGACTCCCACGTCTTGCGACCCATGATGACGGGGTAGCCCATGGTGACGCGCTTAAAGAATTGCAGGTCAGCCGATATTTTCCAGGGCATTTGATTGTCGCGGCCGATCACGTCGTTACGGGCACGGGCCACAATCATGGAGATAGCAGGTTGAGTCATGGTCATCGCATCAATTAAATGGCAACGGGCGCTTTGATGTGGGGGTGGCATTCATAACCCACAATTTCAAAGTCTTCAAACGCATAGTCAAATAGCGAGGCAGGCTTACGCCCGATCACGAGCCGTGGAAGCGGGAAGGTCTTGCGTGAGAGCTGCAGTTCAACTTGCTCGAGGTGATTACTGTACAGATGGCAATCGCCCCCAGTCCAAATAAACTCACCCGGCTCTAAGTCGCATTGCTGCGCAACCATGTGGGTTAACAGGGCGTAGCTTGCAATATTGAACGGCACCCCCAAAAAGATATCGGCACTGCGCTGATACAGCTGGCATGACAACTTGCCATCGGCAACATAGAACTGGAAAAAAGCATGGCATGGCGCGAGTGCCATGCGCGGAATATCAGCCACATTCCATGCAGAGACAATCAGCCTGCGGGAGTCGGGATTAGTTTTAATGCTATTGACGACTTCACTGATTTGATCGATGTGCTGGCCATTGGGCGCAGGCCATGAGCGCCATTGGTAGCCGTAGATCGGACCCAATTCACCATCGGGCGCCGCCCATTCATTCCAAATGGAAACGCCGCGCTCTTTTAACCAATCATTATTCGTACTGCCATTGAGAAACCACAGTAATTCATAGATGATGGATTTGAGGTGTAACTTTTTCGTCGTTACCATCGGGAAACCATCAGCCAAATTAAAGCGCATTTGATAGCCAAAAACCGAGATGGTGCCGGTGCCAGTTCGATCGGATTTTTTAACGCCCTGGCTTAGGACGTGCTGCATAAGGTCGTGGTATTGATGCATTCGTTTATGTATTCGATCAAATGGGAATAGGTAGAGATTAACCCAATATTACGCAGGCTTCTGCAGGCCAAGTAATTGCTGTAATTTGGGTGAGGTAGTGGTGTACTGCAACTGCACTGGGCGATTGGGAAAAATCGCCTCGGCGGCCGCAAAAGCCGCCAATGCCGCCTCATGAAAGCCCGATAGAATCAGTTTTTTCTTACCGGGATAGGTATTAATATCACCGACTGCAAAAATCCCAGGAATACTGCTTTCAAAGCGGGCGGTGTCCACCACAATTTGCTTACGGGTGAGTGCGAGGCCCCAATCGGCAATGGGCCCTAATTTGGGGGAGAGGCCAAAAAAGACGAGCAATGCATCCAGTGGGAGGGTTTGGCTATGGCCATCTAGATCCTCGACTTCAATCGCTGTTAGCTGACCGTCTTTACTTTTGTAGCCAGTTGCTTGCCCAACGCAAAAGGTGATTTTTCCAGCAGTACATAGATCATGAAACCGATCCAGAATGTCTTTTTCTGCCTTAAATTCACTGCGGCGATGGACTAGGGTGACGTGCTCGGCGGTGGACGCAAAATGAATCGCCCATTCCAAAGCAGTCTCGTCGCCGCCGCAAATGACGATAGTGCGCTGATTAAATTGCTCGGGTTCTTCAAGGTGATAGAAGACTTGCTTGTTTTCAAATGCAGCAATGCTATCGAGTGTTAACTTACGTGCTTGAAATGCCCCCACTCCAGCCGCAATAAAAATTGTTTTGCTGATAAACGATTGGTCTGCAGTGGTGCGGATAAAAAAACGCGAATCCTGCTCTTGCCGTAACTCCATCACTGCTTGATTAAGGTGCATTGGCGGATTAAAGGGGGCGAGCTGCGCAAGGAGATTATGGGTTAGCTCGCGACCGGTACAAACGGGTATGCCCGGAATGTCGTAAATGGGCTTATTGGGGTAGAGCGCCATGCACTGGCCGCCTGCTTCAGGTAGTGCATCAATGATGTGCGCCTGAATTTCGAGTAAACCCAGCTCAAACGCTTGAAACAAACCGACGGGGCCGGCGCCAATAATGACGGCATCAGTTTCAATTGCCTGCACGCTGCCTCCGTTTGGATTGATGGCAATCCATCGAGCTAGTTGAACTACTTAACGAGCTGGTCTAATTTAGCGGTGACGTCTTTCCATTCGTCTGCATCAGGAAGGGCGCCCTTGGATTTGGTAATCGATGGCCAGCCCTGAGCAAGATCTAAATTCATTTTGATGAATGCTTGCTGGTCGCTGGGTACATCGTCTTCTGCATAAATTGCATTGACTGGGCATTCCGGAACGCATACCGCGCAATCGATACACTCGTCTGGATCAATCACTAAAAAGTTAGGTCCTTCGCGAAAGCAATCAACCGGACAGACATCAACGCAGTCGGTATATTTGCAGCGAATACAGGCTTCAGTAACAACGTAGGTCATGGCATTTAACGGGTTGGATTGCTAAAAGGACTAGAAGCTAGCACCCAACAGGGGATGGCATAGCAACCAGTGGATCGGCTCATTTTAGCCGAATTGCCTCTATTTCCCAGAAAGCGGAATTTGGCTTGGTGTAAAGTGCCAAGGATGAATACCACCTCAAAACCCAAAATCCTTGTCTCTAGAGCTATTTTCCCTGAGGCGCTCGCTGAGCTAAAGCAATCCTTTGACGTTGTCTCTAATCAGGCAGATGTCGTCATGACGCCAGAAGCGCTTGCCTCCCAGCTCGCCGGCGTTTCAGCTGCATTGGTCACGGGCAGTGAGCGCATTGATGCCAAAGCCCTGGCGCAGGCCAAAGGCCTCAAGATTATTGCCAATATTTCGGTGGGGTATAACAATTTTGATGTGCCTGCGATGACGGCTGCCGGGGTAATGGCAACGAATACCCCTGATGTGCTCACGGATACAACCGCAGACTTTGGCTTTGCCTTGCTGATGGCGACTGCGCGTCGCGTGACCGAGTCCGAGCGCTGGATTCGGGATGGCAATTGGCATCAGTGGTCGATTATCACCAATCCTTTAGGCATGGATATCCACCACACCACGCTTGGCATTATTGGTATGGGCCGCATCGGCCAAGGCATTGCGAAGCGCGCCTTGGGCTTTGGCATGAATGTGATTTATCACAATCGCAGTCGTTTACCAGAGGCGGATGAAAAGGCCTGCCAAGCACGCTACGTGGATAAAGAAACCCTGCTTAAGGAAGCTGATCACGTTATTTTGGTGCTGCCCTATTCGGCTGAGAGTCATCATACGATTGGTGCGAAGGAAATTGCACTGATGAAGCCCACCGCCACATTGGTCAATATTGCCCGCGGTGGAATTGTGGACGATGTGGCTCTGGCTGCAGCACTCAAAGCCAAGGCCATCTTTGCGGCTGGCCTGGATGTATTCGAGGGCGAGCCCAAAGTGCATCCGGATTTATTGGCCTGCTCGAATGTCGTACTGGCACCCCACATTGCCAGCGCGAGCGAGAAAACCCGCAGAGCCATGATTGCGCTTGCTGTTCGCAATGTTCGGGCAGCACTGGCTGGTGATAAGCCACCAAGCCTGATTAATGCAGAGGTGTTTGCGAAGTAAGGCGGCGCTGTTGTTAGTAATGCCGTAGCAAAACCAGATTAATCGGTTTCGATTTCGTCCGGTAAATCGCGTAAGGCGAGTTCAATACCGCCGAACTTATCGGCTACCCAGTTGTAGACTTTGCAGGCAATCCAAAGCAAGCCAAAGCCAAGCAGGGCATTCAGAATTAAAGCCGATACAACGGTAAATCCTGGAATGGATCCGTCGCGCACAAATGCCACAAACAAAGCCAATAAAACGATCGGAACCGAGAAGCAAAGATAAACCAAAACCAAGGTTTTAGCAGTGTGCAGGGGGTCTAAATAGACAATTTCTTTTTTCGTGAATTTCATAATTGCTGCAATCTTAAAGCAGTCCCTCAAAAAGCACCACATTTACTAACTCGCCTGCCGCAACATTGCCTTGGTCGTGGCCCAAAACAATGAAGCAGTTAGCCTCACTCATCGAGCGCAAGATCCCCGCGCCTTGGCTGCCGGTTACCCGTACCCGTGCCCTGCCATCAGGGCCGATTTCTAAAATTCCCCGTTGGTATTCCGTTCTGCCCGGCTTTTTACGAATCGCAGCCGATGCGATTGCTTGGGTCAGCGGCGGCCTGAGTTGCGTTGCGCCACTGAGCTGCAACAGCGCCGATTGAACAAATTGATAGAAGGTCACCATGACCGCAACGGGATTGCCGGGCAAACCAAAAAATAGGGTGCTACGCGGAGACTGTTGATTGGGAACCGGTTTGAGGGTACCAAATGCCATTGGTCGCCCAGGGCGCATGGCAATTTTCCAAAAGCCAATGTCGCCTAATTCCTGCATGACTTGCTTGGTGAAGTCGGCTTCGCCAACGGAGACGCCTCCTGAGGAAATGATGACATCCGCCGTTAATGCCGCTTTTAAAAAGGCAGTCTTTAAGGCAATCGAATCGTCTTGAATGATGCCGCAATCCAGTACTTCGAGGCCTAGGCGATTGAGCAGGCCCATCAGGCTATAGCGATTGCTGTCATAAATACTGCCTGAGTCCAATGGTGCTCCAAGGGGGCGCAACTCATTACCCGATGAGAGAATGGCAACCCGCAACTTGCGTTTGACCGTCAGCGTATTGATGCCGAGCGATGCCGCTAAACCCAAGTCCGACGGCCTTAGAATGCGTCCGGCTGTAATAGCCACAGAGCCTTGCGCTAAATCTTCACCGCGCAAGCGGCGATTCTCACCGCTTGAAACGGTATTCGAGTCAAACTGAATACGCTCAAGGTCATCGGCTTCAGTGACTAGTTTCTGTGTCATTTCCTGGGGTATCACGGTATCGCATTGCGTGGGCATCAATGCCCCCGTCATGATCTTGAGGCATTGACCTGCTGCGAGTGAGCCGGTAAATGGGGTGCCAGCAAAAACGGTGCCCGCAACTACTAACTGGGTGAGGGGTGCGTTACTGAGTTCCGTTCCCCGAAATGCAAAGCCATCCATCGCTGAATTATCAGCAGCGGGAACGTCAATCGGTGATAGTACGTCGCTAGCCAAAATGCGATTGAGACCTTGATCGAGCAAAACCGATTCAGTTTCGGCAACTACCCCAGTGCTGAGTAATTGATCAACGTGACTTGAAATGGCCGCGCGGGTTTCTTCAACAGTGAGTCCAGTGTTGGTTAAATGGGGCGCATTGGGCGGGAGGGGTGGCGAGCGCATCGTGGGGAATCCTAAAAAAGAATTTAGTTTGAGCCTTGTAAGGTCTGCTCTAAGGTCTGCAATTCTTCCGGCGTATTGGTATTGGCAAAAGCAGATTCATCGATAAAGACAACCGTGCTCGAGCGCAGCGTTTCGAACCAGCGATCAATCTTGCGTCCTTCGTGTTCTAAAAAATTCTGCAGGGATTTTTTAACGCTGCGGCGCATGAGGCAAAAAACCGGCTGCGTCCAGATTGCGCCCGATGGGTCTGAACTAGAGGCGTAGACCAGATCAGACTGCGTATTGATCATGACTTCTACCATCCGCTCACTTAAATTTAGAGGAAAGACTGGTGAGTCACAGGGCACCGACAGGAGGTATTCGGTGTTGCAGTGCTCTAAGCCAGCTGCAAAGCCGGCAAGTGGGCCAGCGAAATCAGGGTGATGATCGGCTATTACAGCATGGCCATATTGCGCGTAGTGATCTTGGTTGCGATTGGCATTAATGAGGATTGATGCCACTTGAGGAGTGAGGCGATCAATAGCATGCTCAATTAAGGGCTTTCCCATGAAGGGGACTAGGCCCTTGTCGATGCCACCCATTCGCTGGGCGCGACCGCCCGCCAAAATGAGGCCAGTAATCTCAGCACGCGCAGTCATTAACCACCGATATAAGACATCTCTACTTTGTTTGCCGAATGCCCAAGCCCTGCCGTTGCTTGGCCGCGGATTTCAGAGTAGTTATCGTTACGCACAGACCAGGTACTCATGATGGCATTGGCAATTTCCAAATCGCTGCAGCCAGAGCGCAGCATGGTCTTAAAGTCATAACCTTGGCTGGCAAATAAACACAGATAGAGTTGGCCATCCGTTGAGATGCGGGCGCGACTGCACTCATGGCAGAAGGTTTGGGTCACGCTAGAAATAACGCCGATTTCACCGGATCCATCGCGGTAGCGCCAGCGCTGTGCAACTTCACCGGCATAGTTGGCTTCAATTGGCTCCAGAGGATAGATCGCATGAATGCGCTCAATCACTTCTTTGGATGGCAGCACTTCTTTCATATCCCAGCCGTTCGAACTACCTACATCCATAAATTCGATGAAGCGCAATGCGACGCCGCTATTTCGGAAGTGACTCGCCATCGGAATGATCTCTTGATCATTCGTTCCTTTTTTCACCACCATATTCACTTTGATTGACTCAAAACCGGCCTCTTGAGCTGCAGCAATACCATCCAGCACATCACTGACCGGAAAATCTGCATCATTCATTTGTTTAAAGATGGCATCGTTTAAGCCATCTAGGCTAATGGTGAGGCGATGTAAGCCGGCTGCTTTTAGTTGTGCTGCCTTTTTGCGCAAGAGGCTGCCGTTGGTAGTGAGGGTTAACTCAAGGGGCTTGCCATCCGGCTTTTTTATCTCCGCCAGCATGGAGATCAAGCCTTCTACATTCTTACGCAGTAATGGCTCGCCACCCGTCAAGCGAATTTTTTCGATTCCAAGCGTTGCAAAAATGGCCGTAAGGCGTGTCATTTCTTCAAAGCTCAGCAGGGCACTTTGCGACAAATATGGATAGTTCTGATCAAATACTTCTTTGGGCATGCAGTAGGTGCAGCGGAAGTTGCACCGATCCGTAACTGAGATGCGTAAATCACGCAAAGGACGTCCACGTAAATCAATCGACCGGTTCGTGGGGGCGGCTAAGGTGGACGGCATTACAGGGGCAAGGCCCTTGCCTTCATCGATGCGAATGGGGATTACGCGTTCAACCATGACTCAATTATGGCGGTGATTGGAATAGGGTGCTTAGTTAAACAAAACCCCAATAAAGGGGTTTTGTTTGGCTTAGATTTCTTTCGGTACCGATTTTTCCTGCCCACCGGTTTCGATCAGGACCATGGGGCCCTGTGGAAGTGCTGCTGGCGGCTTGGGTTCCCGGGTAGTCCGAATTGGGGCTGGCTCAGACTGTATCTGGGTTTGGACTTCGGCTAATTTAGTCGTGTCTGTCCCAACCCAGACCATGCCTGCTGATTCGAGCACCTGCTGCAATGGCTTCTCTTCGAGCGGGGCAAAGGCCACCTTCGGTAACTCAGGCGCTGGCGCCAACGCTACCGGTGCTACTGCTACAGGCTTTGCCGGTGCATTAGCTACTGGAACAAAACTGGCTGCAGCCGATTCAGAAGCTTGCTGGTCTGCGCCGTTATTGCGCTCACCATTAGTGCGCTCGCTCTGATTCGAGCGTGGCGGGCGAGATCCTCGGCCACCGGATTGCGAACTTGGCTTGCGAGCGCTAAAGCTGGCGGTCAGTTCACTGGTGGGGATGGTTGCTGATGAGCCAGCCATGCCGGATGGGGGCCATGTATCACCAGCCGAGTGGCTCGTGATCACCGTTGCGTTTGCTTCTCCGGCACCTTCACCGCGCTCAGTGCGTTGCCCGCGACCACGACCACGGCGATTGCGACCACGACCGCGGCGTTCATCACCGCCATCCGACGCTGAATTGCTATCGGCTGTAGATGAAGCATCGTTTGGCTTTGCGCTTACGGCGTCTGCATCGGTGCGCGCGCCTTCAGGGCGCTCTGTACGACCATTGCGATTGCGACCGCGGCCTTCTTGACGGGGTTTTGTTTCGCGTGCTCCTTCTGCGTTCGAGCTTGCATCGGGAGCTGCGCCTGCTGGCCGCTCGCCGCGTTCGCTGCGTTCACCGCGACGTCCACGATTGCGTCCGCGATCACCGCCATTGCGATTGCCATCACGGCTTTGGCCATTGCGGCCGCGTGGGGCAGCAGGTGCCGGTTTAACTTCAGGTTCGCTGGACGAGAACATTTTTTTGATGAAACCAAAGAAGCCACCCGAGCTGGATTGAGCGTCAGTACTCGAGCTGCGTGCTGGACGCGGCTGAGCAACCGGCGCTGGTTGGCTAGGGGTAATGCCTTTGACAGCAGCTTCAGGGCGCGCTTTAACATCGCCTTCTTTGCGACTTACTACCGTATCGGCTTCGAGTTCGCGCGCAGCTTCTTCAGCCATAACGTAACTGGCTTTTTGATCATCTAGGCGAACATCGTCATGGCGCAAGCGCTCAAGTTTGTAATGTGGTGTTTCCAAATGCTTATTTGGAATCATCAAGACATTCACTTTGAAACGGCTCTCGATCTTAATCACTTCAGCCCGCTTCTCATTCAAGAGGAAGGCAGCGACTTCAACGGGAACTTGCGTATGAATAGCGGCCGTATTTTCTTTCATGGCCTCTTCTTGAATAATCCGCAAGACTTGCAATGCAGATGATTCGGTATCGCGAATGTGCCCAGTGCCATTACAGCGTGGGCAGGCAACGTGACTACCTTCTGATAAAGCTGGGCGCAAACGTTGACGTGACATTTCCATCAGGCCAAATTTAGAAATCTTGCCCATCTGAACCCGAGCACGATCGTGACGCAAGGCATCACGCAAGCGATTCTCTACATCTTTTTGGCTCTTGCTCGACTCCATATCAATGAAGTCAATCACAATCAGACCACCAAGGTCACGTAAGCGAGCTTGACGCGCAATCTCGTCTGCCGCTTCTAAGTTAGTGCGGGTAGCGGTTTCTTCAATATCGGATCCACGGGTAGCGCGTGCTGAGTTGACGTCGACCGAAACCAGGGCTTCCGTGTGGTCAATCACAATCGCGCCGCCCGATGGCAGTGGAACGGTACGGGAGTACGCGGTCTCAATTTGGTGTTCGATCTGGAAACGCGAAAAGAGTGGAACATCGTCTTGGTAGCGTTTGACGCGCGGTAAGTTATCCGGCATGACAACCGACATAAAGGCCTGCGCCTGCTCAAAAATATCGTCGGTGTCGATCAGGATTTCGCCAATATCGGGCTGGAAATAATCACGAATCGCACGAATAACCAGACTGGACTCTAAATAAATCAAGAGCGGCGCTGAATTCCCCTGAGCCGCTTCATCAATTGCCTTCCACAACTGCATCAGGTAACTTAAGTCCCATTGCAATTCGACGGCGTCGCGGCCGATACCGGCAGTACGGGCAATGATGCTCATCCCGTCGGGTATTTCAAGCTGGCCCATTGCCTCGCGTAACTCCTGCCGATCTTCACCCTCAATGCGGCGTGATACGCCACCACCGCGGGGGTTGTTTGGCATTAAGACTAAGTAGCGACCGGCCAAGGAGATAAAAGAGGTAAGTGCGGCGCCTTTTTGGCCGCGCTCTTCTTTTTCTACCTGAACAATGATTTCTTGGCCTTCGCGTAAAGCATCTTTAATCGAGGCATTACGGACATCAATACCCTCTTTAAAGTAGGTGCGGGCAACTTCTTTAAATGGCAGGAAGCCATGGCGCTCTTCGCCGTAATTTACAAAGCAAGCTTCGAGCGAAGGCTCAATGCGGGTAATAACACCTTTGTAAATATTGCCTTTACGTTGTTCACGACCGGCAGCTTCGATATCGATATCGATGAGTTTTTGACCATCGACGATGGCAACTCGCAACTCTTCTTGTTGAGTTGCATTAAATAACATGCGTTTCATAACACTCTCCTATTGGGAGTGTGTCGCTGCGCGCTGCGTTAGGGGACAAGTTATATACCGCTTGGGGCATAGCCCATTGGCGGCTTTGGAGTGTGGATCAAACAAATCCAGACATTTACTGCCTGGTACACCAAGTTCAAATGTTGTTAAACCGGTGCCACACTTGACGATCGCCGCAGAGACCTCCTTTAGGTCATCAATGCAGGCGCGCGCCTGAAAACTGTCTTCTAATCGCGGGTCGCGGCATACGG
>JBEBBK010000022.1:0-11523 GCA_041158405.1 Pseudomonadota bacterium | reverse complement strand
TCCAATTGACGATGCGGGCCCGATTGCAACCCAAGAGCGTCGCGCAATTCACCAGCCAGCCCCTAAATTTGAAGAGCTATCACCCTCAGTTGATTTGCTTGAAACCGGAATTAAGGTTATTGACTTAGTTTGTCCATTTGCTAAGGGCGGTAAGGTTGGCCTCTTCGGCGGTGCGGGTGTGGGTAAAACCGTAAACATGATGGAATTGATTAACAACATTGCGAAGCAGCACTCCGGCTTATCGGTGTTTGCCGGTGTTGGTGAGCGTACTCGTGAAGGTAACGATTTCTATCACGAAATGAAAGAATCCAATGTTATTGATAAAGTAGCAATGGTATTTGGTCAGATGAATGAGCCTCCCGGTAATCGTTTACGCGTTGCCTTAACTGGCCTGACTATGGCCGAAGCCTTCCGCGATGAAGGCCGTGACATTCTCTTCTTCGTAGATAACATTTACCGCTACACGCTGGCTGGTACTGAGGTATCAGCGCTACTAGGCCGTATGCCTTCTGCGGTGGGCTATCAGCCAACCTTGGCTGAAGAAATGGGTAAATTGCAAGAGCGGATTACCTCAACCAAGACTGGCTCGGTAACATCGATTCAAGCGGTTTATGTTCCAGCCGATGACTTAACCGACCCATCGCCCGCAACGACCTTCTTGCATTTGGATTCCACAGTCGTGTTATCTCGCGACATTGCCGCCTTGGGTATTTATCCAGCGGTTGATCCGCTAGACTCGACTAGCCGCCAGCTTGACCCACAGGTCGTAGGCCTGGAGCACTATGAAGTGGCGCGAGGCGTACAAATGACATTGCAGCGCTATAAAGAGTTGCGTGACATTATTGCAATTTTGGGCATGGACGAATTGTCGCCAGATGATAAGTTGGCCGTTGCCCGTGCCCGTAAGATTCAGCGCTTCTTGTCCCAGCCTTTCCACGTGGCTGAGGTATTTACTGGATCGCCAGGAAAATACGTGCCTCTGAAAGAGACCATTCGCGGCTTTAAAATGATTGTGAGCGGCGAGTTGGATCATTTGCCAGAGCAGGCGTTCTATATGGTGGGCTCAATTGATGAGGCCATTGAGAAAGCCAAGAAGCTTTAATCGAATACCAAGGAAGCCATGTCAACCATTCGCGTCGATGTTGTTAGTGCGGAGCAATCCATCTTTAGTGGAGAGGCAAAGTTTGTTGCCCTCCCTGGAGAAAATGGCGAGCTCGGTATTTTGCGGGGGCACACCCCGTTAATCACACGTATTCGCCCTGGTTCGGTGCGCATTGAAAAAGCCGATGGCGATGAAGAATTTGTATTCGTAGCAGGGGGTTACTTAGAGGTGCAGCCCGATCACGTCACTGTACTGGCCGATACTGCTATCCGCGGCCATGATTTAGATGAGGCCAAAGCACTAGAGTCAAAACAGCGCGCTGAAGAGGCCATGCGAAATCGCAGCAGCGATTTTGATTTAGCCTTAGCGCAGTCTGAATTTGCCATGGCCGCCGCACAGTTAGCAGCTATTGCCCGGTTTCGGCGCAAAAAATAAGTTTTCAGCACATGCTGCTAAACGATCGGTTTATTAAGGCCTGCCTCGGACAGTCGGTTGATCGCACGCCACTTTGGCTAATGCGTCAAGCCGGGCGCTATCTCCCAGAATACAATGCGACGCGGGCAAAGGCCGGCAGTTTTTTAGAATTAGCCAAAACGCCCGCCTATGCAACCGAAGTTACCCTTCAGCCTTTGGATCGCTATCCATTGGATGCGGCCATTTTATTTTCTGATATTTTGACGATCCCCGATGCGATGGGGCTCGGATTGCAATTTACGGCTGGCGAGGGCCCCAGTTTTGAGCGCCCACTGCGGACAGAGGCAGACGTTAAAAAGTTACGCGTTGCCGATATGGGTGAGTTGACCTATGTTTTTGATGCCGTATCTGAAATTCGTAAAGCATTAATTCAGGATGGTAAGCAACGTGTGCCCTTGATTGGTTTCTCGGGAAGCGCCTGGACTTTAGCCTGCTACATGATTGATGGTTCGAGTGCAGATGAGTTCCGCCATGCAAAGACCATGATGTTTGATCGCCCCGATTTATTGGAGCGCATTCTCGAGATTAACATCCAGTCGGTTGCTGCTTATCTCACAGAGCAAGTGAAAGCCGGTGCGCAGGCTCTGATGATCTTTGATACCTGGGGCGGCATGTTGCCCGATGGTTGGTACCAGCAGGTATCGTTAGCCGCGATGAGAAAAGTAATTGCCCTGCTCCCCAGAGAGCACGAAGGCCAACGAATTCCGGTGATTATTTTCACCAAAGGCGGCGGCTTGTGGATTGAAGACATGGCTCAAGTTGGCGCAGACGCTATTGGATTGGACTGGACTATTTCACTAAGTCGCGCTCGTAAAGCGCTTTTGGCGGCGGGCAAGCCCTTGGCCATCCAAGGTAATCTAGACCCCTTAATTTTGTTTTCCAGCCCCGAGAAAATTGCCCAAGAGGCAGGCAAGCTACTCGCCGATTTGGCGAGCGCTCCCGCACTCAAGCCAGGACTGCATTCTCTGGATGGCCACGTTTTTAATCTCGGCCATGGAATTTCCCAGTTCACTCCGCCCGAAAGCGTCACCGCACTAGCCCAAGCGGTTATTGACCAGTCGCAAAAGCTACGCCGATAGCCCCAATTAGTGACGTAAAGAAGCGTTTACTTACGTTCTCGCCTCGGGTTATGCACAGTTGGCTGTGAAAGAATTAATTCAGTGGGATTGGGGTTAATTTTCAATCAATTTATCCATATAAACACATAAGCCATTGATTTTATTGAATTTTATATAAGCCAGTTAAAAAGAGCATTCTTGGTGCATTTCAAGGTGAAAATAGCAAAAAGCGCCAGAGACAAATGATATCCACAGACTTATCCACAGAAATACAGCAGAGCCATAACGATGCAGCCACGCCACATTGCTATGTGCAGGTCGTCCTGGATAAGCCACTGGTTCAGGGCTTTGATTACATCTGGGATCGTGCTGCATTAGGTGATGCGCCCGAGCCAGGCCAATTGGTAGAGGTGCCCTTTGGCAGAATAAATACAGTGGGCATAGTAATAAAAGTGAGTAATCACTCAGATTATGAGCTCTCTAAATTGAAGAAGGTTGGTCAACGCGCCCCCCTGCCCCCGCTAGATAGCAAGACATTGCAGATGCTCAACTTTGCTAGCCAGTATTACTTCAGCACTTTAGGGGAAATTGCCCTGCCATCGATACCGGCCTATTGGAAAAAACCAAAGAAATGGCAAGCGCTTGAGGAGCAATCGCCCAATACAGAGCTACCTCCTGGGAAAAAAACCAAAAAGAAGAAAGCAGCATTTGTGCCAGGACAAGGTGATCCTGCGCCCTCCTCAGGAATTCAAAAGGATCAACTCAATCCAGAGCAAATCAGCGCACTGAAGCATTTAATTGGCGATCCTAGTGGCGCAACATCCTATCGCACCATCGTCTTGCAAGGCAAGACAGGCTCTGGAAAAACCGCGGTTTACCTGAACTGGATTAAAGAGGTATTGCAAAGCGACGATACGCAGGCATTGATATTGGTTCCGGAGATTAACCTCACTCCACAACTTGAAAAACGCGTGGCGGAATTTTTCCCAGAAAAACGCATTGCTGTCATGCACAGTGGTTTGTCTGAAAAGCGCCGCGGCATAGCGTGGCAAGAAACCACCCTGGGCAAGGCCCAGATTATTTTGGGCACGCGTTTAGCGGCACTTGCAGCAATACCCCATTTAAAGGCAATCGTGGTGGATGAAGAGCATGACGCATCCTATAAGCAGCAGGAGGGAACTCGCTACTCGGCTAGAGACCTGTGTATTTGGCGGGCTCATCAATTGTCGATACCGGTCGTCTTGGCGTCCGCAACGCCGTCCTTAGAAACATGGCTGGCTGCAGAAGATGGTCGCTATGAGCGCATTCGGTTGGATGCACGCGCATTGAGCACGACCATGCCCAAAGTAAAACTCGTGCGCTTGCCAAAGACAGCTACGCAGACTCCGCAGGGTGAGGCAGATTTAATATCACCCGAGGTACGTGATGCCATTACGCGCAACATGCTGCATAAAAAGCAAAGCCTCGTATTGATCAATCGTCGTGGTTATGCGCCAATACTAAGTTGCACTGCATGCGGTTGGTTATCTGGGTGTAGCAAATGCTCCTCATATATGGTGATCCATAAATCCAGCATCCTTGGCAAAAAGGCAGTGTTGAATTGCCACCACTGTGGATTAATAAAAGAAGTTCCACCATTTTGTCCAGAATGCGGCAACGCAGAACTCAGCACCATTGGGCAGGGCACGCAAAAGATGGAAGACTACATACAGTCACACTGGCCAGCGGCAAAAGTCCTTCGCATCGATGCAGACAGCAGTAAAAAAAGCCTGCATGCTGAAAGCCTGTTTGAACAAATACACGATGGCACTGCCGACATCATTGTCGGTACCCAGATGATTGCCAAGGGCCATGATTATCAAAACATTGGCCTTGTTGCCGTGATCGATGCAGACAGTAGGCTGTTTTCACAGGACTATAGAGCGGCTGAACGTTTATTTGCTCAGCTCGTGCAAGTTGCTGGGCGGGCTGGGCGCGCCAGCCAAGATCAGCATGACGCAGGTGAGATCTGCATCGAAACACGCTATCCCGATCTGCCGGTTTTTCGTCATGTATTGGGGCATGACGTCGATGGATTTTTAGGGCACATTGCGGCGGAACGCAAAGACGCCCTGTTGCCGCCCTATAGTTATCAGGCGCTAATACACGCGGAAGCAAAAAACATTAGTACCGCAATTCAGTTTCTGGCGGACATCAAAAAAACAGTGCGCAGTGAGTCGGATTTTCCAAATGGAGTTCGAATGTATGATCCTGTTCCAAAAACCATTGTGCGTGTCAGCAGCATGGAAAGAGCCCAGCTGGTAATTGAAAGCGATAACCGTAAAAATCTTCAACAGGCATTAACGCAGCTCGATCAGGTGCTGCGCGGATTATCGCAGGGCCGAATCAGCGTTGGTAGCCGAGTGCGCTGGTTAATTGAGCGCGACCCGCTCTTAATTTAAAGTGGATTCGTATTGCGCCAGGGGATGAAGGCGCGCGAGCTCTTGGGTTTGTGCTTCGGCACTAATGGGCTGGATTTTAAAAAGCCAGGTTCCGTAGGGATCTTGATTGATCGATTCGGGGGCATCAATAGCGGCCGAGTTGACTGCAAGCACCGTTCCGGATACTGGGGCATGAATATCACTGGCCGCTTTCACCGACTCAATGACGGCGCATGCTTTGCCTTGTTCAACAACGTCACCAACGACAGGCGTCTCTAAAAAAACAACATCACCCAATGCGATTTGAGCATGATCACTAATGCCAACCCAGACCACGCCATCGGACTGAAGGTCTGCCCACTCATGGGTGTCGGCAAACAGGTAATTGGGTTTTGCGTTGGTCATATAGCGCCTTGCCTGAATTACAAAAGTGCGGGCTGTGTTGTTTGGGGTTGAATCGAGGGACTTTTTTTAGATCACACCTTAGCGCGAAACTAAATGACGACAGGTGACGAAACCTTAGGTTTTAGCTGAGCCTGTGCGGTGCGTGCGATTGTACAAACAGCTGGCGCAAATCCAACGCTGCTTTCGATTGCTCGTTGGGATCCAGGTTCCGCCCTCGAGGCGCTTTTCTCGACTGCAAGAAGAGCAAAACTTTAAGCTCTGGGAGGTATCTTGCGTTGATTCAGGTGCGGTGGTAGTCATGGGTAAGCTGGCCAACTAATCTACTAAAGCTCTATTTTAACCTGTTTGCCCTACGGGAGCAGGCGTCAACATCACACGCACTGAATCCGCTGTTTTGTTGCCATCAAAGTCCAGCCAAGCCTTGTTCTCAAAGTCATAGAGCTTGCATGTACGGGCAGTATCGAAATACCATTTCCAAGAGAATTTTTGAATGAAAATACGCTCTGGCAGCAGTGTTTCGAGGGTATTTTGAGCCTCTTTGAGGCGATATAAGGGGACGCTCATATCGACGTGGTGGGCCGTGTGCTCCATGATGTGGTGCATTAGGGCGCCCCAGTAAAAGCCAAAGGTCAGGTGTACCGTAGTCGATACAAAGGGCTGCGCCCGCAGCCATTCCGACTTTTTGTCATACCAAGAGACCGAAGGGTGGGTATGGTGAACGTAGACAACAAAACCGATCATGCCGTTCCAAAATAAGAATGGCAATACAAATCCAGTTAAGAGGCCAATCCAAACGGACTGACCAGTTGCCAAGGCTCCAGCGATTAGGCAAGCAATCCAGATAATCGCAAAGCCAGTGACTAGGAGATTGTCTTTGAGGAAAATGGGGCGATCGCCCGGCTTATTCTGGGCGTTGGGGAAGTACTCGCGTCTCCACCAAATTTCGATTAGGTAATAGAAGACTGGCCCCCAGCCGCTACGGTAAAGGCGCTCAAGGCGTTTACGCCATGCTGGCAGGGCATCAAACTCGGCTTTCGAAAGCGGTTCCCACACGAAATCAAAGCCTTTTAAGTTGGTTTGACCGTGGTGAACGACATTGTGGCCAACGTCCCAAAGGCTGTAGGGCGTGAGTGAGGGCAAAAAGGCAATGCGCCCTAGTACTTTATTAAGCTCGCGGTTTGGCGTAAAGCTCTGATGGCAGGCATCGTGCCCCAAGATAAAGATGCGTCCGGTAACAAAACCGGCAATCACGCCAAATACGATCTTAAGGATGATACTTTCGACAAATACGGTGCCTGCAATGGCTCCGATCCAGAGGGCAGCATCGATCAACAAGAGCAGCAATGCCCTACCCGTTTGGCCTTGGGCCATAGGAATGAGCCAGCTCCGAATGATTTTGCGGTGTGGCAATGGCTCAGTTGGCGCCAATGGCGCAACGATCGACGGGTCAGTAAGGGTGGAGTTTAGATGAGTAGACACGGTATTTATGAGTAGTTAATTCCATGAATAATAGAGGTTTTCAATAATTTCTGCATGAGCTAGATCAAAAGCACCATTTGCTGGTGCGCCCGGCAGGAATCGAACCTGCGACCCTTGGCTTCGGAGGCCAATACTCTATCCACTGAGCTACGGGCGCCAAGAATGTGGAAGCTAGCCCCTATTGTAAGTGGCTGCATCAAAAACCACTCGCTATAATCGCAACAGTCTATTTTTTAACCTCCAAACCAATAAGTTCACCCCAACATGAGCAACGACCACGGCAGTCTGATTAAGTCACCCAAACAACTCATCATCATGGTGTTTGTCAGCTTTTTTGTACCGTTAATAGTGATTTTGTTATTAATGGTTTATGTTGATAACGGTAAGCGAACCGGTGGGGATGCCGAAGAGGCCTCCAAATCAGCCAGCCAGCTCATTAAGCCGGTGGCCCAGCTCGATTTTCGCGATGCAAGCGCCCCCCGGGAAATGAAGACAGGCGCCGCGGTTTATAAAGCGGCGTGTGCCTCTTGCCACGCCAATGGCGCTGCTGGGGCCCCTCGTTTCAATAACGCTGGGGATTGGTCCGCCAGGTTGGGCAAAGGCTACGATGCGCTTTTAACGTCGGTGATCAAAGGCAAGGGCGCAATGCCAGCCCGCGGTGGCGCAAATCCGGCTGACATTAGCGACCATGAGCTTGGCCTATCGGTGGTTTATTTGACTGCCTCTGCAGGCGGTAAATTTCCAGAGCCCAAAGCGCCGGCTGCCGCCCCAGCCGAGGCTGCCGCAAAGTAATTAGCTACAAATGAACAAGTCAGCGTGATTGCCGGCTTTTTTATTTGCCCTCGAGCGCCAGCTGATAGGCCTCTTTTTTTGATATACCAGTAATAGTAGAGATGACGTTCGCTAGTTCTTTGCTGCCCAAGAAGGGCTTCAGGGCCGCCACCCAGCGCAGTATTTCTGCATGATTGGCTGGCGTGCTGGCATTTTGCTCAGAAGCCGAAACCACCACAATGAATTCGCCCTTTAGGCTTTCGGCACTACTCAGCCAGCTGGAAAGCTGACTGGGCCTAAGGTGCACTACTTGTTCAAATTTTTTAGTCAGCTCCCGCCCCACCATCACCATTCGGCTATCGTCAAGGCAGGTCGCCAACTTCAGTAGGGTATTTGCAATTTGATGCGGGGATTCAAAAAAGACCGTCGCTTTGCTGCAATGGGTAATCTGCATCAGCCACTCTTCCTGGTCACGTAATTTATGTGGCCAAAAGCCGAGAAACTGAAACTGTCCATCGGATGGTAGAAGCGCTGAACCCCCTACCGATATAGCGCAAGAAACTGAGCTCGCCCCCGGTATTGGCACAACCCGAAAACCAGCCAGGCCAACAGCGGCAGCTAGGCGGGCCCCCGGGTCGGATACGCCTGGCGTACCCGCATCGGATATGTAGGCCCAGCGCTCGCCTTGTTGAAGGCTCCCAATCAGGGTGTCCGATGCAGAGGCTTCATTATGGGCATGCAGTGCCAAGCGTTTTTTATGAATACCAAAGTGATTCAGCAGAGGCGCACTGTGGCGCGTATCCTCGCAAGCGATTCCATCAACTGCATTGAGCACATGCAGTGCGCGTAAGGTGATATCGCCCAAGTTGCCAATGGGGGTTGCGACCATGTACAAAGTAGATGCTGGGAAGTCTTGCTGATTCAGAAAATCAGTCGACCAGATATTGGGTGTGTTGGCATTAACCATGGATCGATTATGCAGAAAAAAGCCAACGGACAGGAGTAATTCATAGCACGCGCTGCGCGGCTATAAACAGAATTAGAGCCTTTGTTTGGCGCATAATATTGCTATGGATACAAAAACACTGAATCGGCTAATCGAGCGTGCGTCCGCACATTTTGTAGAGAGCATTGCGGTAAAGCAAGAGGCCCTAAAGTTGCTGCCAGAGCATGTTGCCAAAGGCGTTGTCACCATGGTGAATTGCTTACGGTCGGGCGGAAAAATATTGGCTTGTGGTAACGGCGGCTCTGCAGCAGATGCACAGCATTTTGCGGCAGAATTAGTGGGCCGCTTTGAGCGAGAGCGAAGGGAGCTGGCGGCGATAGCGCTCACGACCGATTCATCGATTCTGACTGCAGTCGCCAATGACTATCACTACGATGAGATTTTTAGCAAGCAGGTGCGCGGCCTTGGCAAAAAAGGCGACATCTTGCTGGCGATCTCGACCTCAGGCAATTCAAAAAATGTTATTGCAGCCATTGAGGCTGCAAAAAAAATCGGTATGCATATCATTGCGCTGACCGGTAATGGCGGCGGAAAAATAGCAGGACTTTTAGGAGAGCACGACATTCGTTTGTGTGCACCCTCTACTCGTACCGCGCGCATTCAAGAAACGCATTTAGTTTTGCTGCACAGCCTGTGCGATGGCGTTGATCATCTACTCTTAGATTAAAAAGGAAATCACATGACGCGTTTGATGAAGTGGTCTCTTGGATTCATGGCAGCAACACTCCTGAGTGGGTGCGGAATTTTAGCGGTTGGCGCAGTAACTGGAACCACCACCATTCTTGCTGATCGTAGGTCTGCTGGAGTGCAGGCGATCGATCTGGGTATACAGCTGGAGGCAGGCAATCAGCTCGCCAAGCGCTATGGCGATAATGCACACATTACGGTCACGTCATTTAATCAAAAGGTTCTGTTGACGGGCGAAGCAAAAGACGCTGATATTAAAGGTGGCGCGGGCGCGTACGTAAAAGAACTTAAAAATGTACGGTCCGTTTTTAATGAAATTGTAATCGGACCTAATAGTTCATTTACTGCGCGGGCGAGCGATACGTACCTTGCGTCGCGCATCAAAACACAAATGATTTTTACGAACGAACTGCCATCCAACTCCATGAATATTGTGGTCGAGGCAAGCAATGTTTATTTGATGGGCATTTTGACAAAAGCAGAAGCAGAGCGCGCTAAAAAAGTAGCAAGTAATACTAGCGGCGTAAAACAAGTGTTCGTATTTTTTGACATCATTTCAGATGCGGAAAGGTTGCGTCTTGAGCAAGAAGGCAAAGCAGATCGATCACAACCGAATACCAACGTGAACAATTAAATCGAACGCGTTTTAGTAAATCCAATGCCCATCCATGCATGGGCATTTTTTATGACTGGCTTTGCATTCCATAAAACCAGCGCCAAATTTGTTTGGATTGTTTTAAGTTCGCCTTGAGCGCGTAATCGAGGTCAGCCATTTGTTCTTGCGATGCTTCATGCAAAATACTTTGCGCATTCGCTGGCGGCAAAATTAAATACGCATCCGCATCGCCGTAGGCAAATTCCACACGCATACCGAGCTTCTGCGCTAAGTGCATCATCGCTTTGTTTTTCGCCAAGCAATGCACAAATAAAGTATCGATGTGCGTATTGCGTGCGTGAATAGCGGCTCGCGATAAAAGTGCTGCACCCAGACCACGATGGCGGTCATCGCGCAGTACAGAAACTCCAAATTCAGCAGAGTGTGGGCTATCGTTAGCAGGCGGAACATAAGCGAGATGCGCAATGCCGACGAGCTCCAACGCGTCATTAAAAACACCAAACAGCGCATCGCGACTGAAATTCATGTTTGCCACATAGCGCTCGATAACCGCATCCGATGTGGGTGAGCCGAAGCGCAGGTGTCGATCGTCGGCCTCTAAGGTCAAAAAATGCCGTAGTACAGCCGCACGATGGCTGTCATCCAGCTCCCGGACTAGCGGAGGCGGCTTGCCTGCTCGGCCACCAGTAAAGGCGTTGACGGATATAGGCTTGATTATCGGACCACCCTAGCAGATAGGCGGGAATAAATCAGGGTTTTCCCTAATTTATTTGTTCGATACGGAAAAATAGCTAATTTCTTAAAACCGGGCAAAAAATGAATTTTTCTTAACCAATTGATTTGTATAAGAATTTCAATAAACATGCAAAAAAATAGCGAAATATTAGGAAAAAGACTACGAAAGGTGTTGACAGTCCCCTACAGGCATGGCATAGTCTCACCTCTCTGCTGAAACGTTTTTTTTGAAACGCTTCAGCCCTCTTTAAAAAATAGTCAATCGATAATTGTGGGTACTGAGTGAACGCATCCAGTCCTTCGGGACAGATGTAAATAAACAGTACTCAATGTCAGTAAAAAGATTTGGTTGAAAAATCAAGTCAATTTCTAATATGAGTGCGACGAACCGCAAGGTTCACAGTGATTAAACTGAAGAGTTTGATCCTGGCTCAGATTGAACGCTGGCGGCATGCCTTACACATGCAAGTCGAACGGCAGCACGGGTGCTTGCACCTGGTGGCGAGTGGCGAACGGGTGAGTAATATATCGGAACGTACCTTATCGTGGGGGATAACGCAGCGAAAGCTGCGCTAATACCGCATACGCCCTGAGGGGGAAAGCGGGGGACCGTAAGGCCTCGCGCGATTAGAGCGGCCGATATCTGATTAGCTTGTTGGTGGGGTAAAAGCCCACCAAGGCGACGATCAGTAGCTGGTCTGAGAGGACGATCAGCCACACTGGGACTGAGACACGGCCCAGACTCCTACGGGAGGCAGCAGTGGGGAATT
>JBEBBK010000021.1:0-11785 GCA_041158405.1 Pseudomonadota bacterium | reverse complement strand
CTTGATTGCTTTTGAAGATGAGGAAGAAAAGCTCCGCGCCGCGCGCTTGCGCATTGCGCATGGCGGGGTCCACCAAGATTGCACTACCCATTTCGGAGAGCTCAATAAAGAGGAGTTTTTTTGGGGTCTTAGTCCCAGACGTAAAGACTCCCCTTGCTAAATCGAGTAGCGCCACTACCGGACTCACAATCGCGCACAGTGGTACACCGACCCAATGGTCGATCGCTCGCATGGTATTAACGCTAATGCTCATATATCAGTCGGCTTTTGCTTAAAAATGAGAAACATGCTTATTTTCGCTTGAGAAGGACGTAAGCACCAGGCAAAACGCACAAAAGGGTCATGGCGCCATAACTAATCGACCCCAGCACGGTCAGGGAGGGATTAATACTCCATAAAGCCAGAACCGATACTAATGTCGCCTCGCGCAGCCCCCAGCCGGAAATACTAATCGGCAACATCAGTAATAGGCTAAGCGCAGGCAAGCCGATCATGAGTGCTTCGATGGGCACTTCAGCGCCGTAGGCTTTTAAACAAAAACCCAGAGCAAGAATGGTTAAAAAATGAATGCCAATACCAAATAGGGCTTGGGCGATATTCATGGGCCAAGCAAAGGCCATGCGCACTCCAGGTAATGCACTGCTCATCCGAAAGCGATCCAGTAGTTTTTGCAGTAGCACGCGGGTTGGGCCCCACGCCAATCCAATCGCCGCAATCAGAAACGATGCCACCATGACGGCGATGACGGCGTAGCCTAGCTGATTGCCCCATGCGGCCAAGGTAGCTCCACCTAAAATAAGACCGATACCGCCCAGTAAATTATTTCCTGCGAGTCCGAGTAAGCGATCCACGAAGGTCATTGCAAACCCCAGCCGCAGGCTAGGATCAGATTCTTCAAGGCTGACTTCCTGATGCAACTCGGTATCCAGTTTTTTTTCTTCAGTGGCACTGCTTGCCAATTCGCCACTGGGCTTTAGGTGACTGCCGGTAATGGCGCGGTAACTGTCGCCACCTAAGGTGCTAGGCAGACCTTGATTAATCAGGCCGCCTGCAAAATACAAGGAAATGTAGCCCGCAATGCTGCCCTCAAAGCCGACGCTGCGCATCAGCAAACCCCAACGCAAGCCACCACATAAAAATGCACCACTCAAACAGAAAAAAGCCGCCACAAACCACAGCGGTTCTATTTGCAATTCGGATGCAAATAAGGCTGCCCAATCAATTCCGCTAGTCGCCTTCCATAACAAGGCAATCGACAGTACAACCCGGATGGTTGGCCAACTGCGTTTTAGAAGGTATTTCCAGCGTGGGGACGTGCTTGCTGGGGCAGATTTTGCACTCATAGCCGTAAGGATAAAGCAGGCGAGTGCTTAGTTCGGATCTTTTGCCGTCCAGTTTTTGCACAGACTAAAGTCAAAATGGGATAGAACACGCCCAAGATGCCGCACTTCTACCCGTTCCAGGGCTTGGCATTCTGTAAATACTCCCTGTAAATGGGGTTGAGCACCTTTTACCGGAAGGGCGTATGGCATTGCAGACCAGTTGACAGCAATCGCATCGGCGCCGGGCTTTAGGTTACCAAACCACAAATCAAATTGGTCTTGGCGCTGGTCCAAGATAAACACGGGGGACGGCCGCGCATACCAAGCGATGCGACTACCCAGGGTCCAGTTTTGAACTGCGATACCAGCAACCGAGTGGGTTTTACTGAGAGCCAATGCCGTTTTGCCTACTTGATCCCAGCCATATAAATCCGCAATCGGATTGTTGCGTGGATTGCTGTTGACAATGCCGCCGGATAAAACAAACCCGAAGCCAATCAAGCACAGCGCAATTTGCAAGATAAAAACAAATTGAATGAGTCGGCGTTGTTGTGTTTCCCATGCGCTGGCAATACCAATGCCCGCAAAAGGCGCTAAGCAGAACCAAGCAGGCGTGGTCCAGTGGGGCAAGCCACCACCGCCTGAGAGCCAAGCAAAAATACCAAACGGAATCCAAAAAAATCCGAGCAAACAAAAAATTGCTGCGGGGGAGTTGGCCCAGTAGCGCTTTAAAAATAAAAGCATGCCAATGGTGTAGAGGAAACCAAACGCCACTAATTGCAAGCCAATAAAGCCTGCGAAGCGACGAAACAACCATTCACCTCCGCTACCATGGGCCAGCTGGTACTTAAATGAAATCCAATCGTTTGCCCAGTTCCAGTACAGCACCGGTGAGATGACTAACAGTGCAAGCAATACAGCGAGATAAAAACCGGCTTGATTTATCCAGGGCTTACGCGGCGGGCAGAGAACAACCAGGAGCAATGCAAACGCAGTGAAGGCGGCGGTGTATTTACTTAAGCCTGCAAGGCCAAGTAATACGCCGGTGATTAACCAATCTGACAATGTGAACGTGCGACCTACTTGCAGCCAGCGTAAGGCCATCCAGAATAAGCCAAGGCTTAGTGGCGTCAAAATAGAGTCGGGCAATAGGCCCACCGATAAGACGTGCGGTAGCGGCGCTGCAATGACAAGCAATACCGCAGCAAGACTGGATGATCCGATGGATGGCAATGCTGGAGTAGCGATCGATGCCTTGGATTGCACGAAACGCTGCAGTTCGGCTGTGACGATAAAAACTAAAGCACACGAGATGAGCCAAAGAATTTCTGGAACGAGCCTTAATACGCCGGTGCTGGCGTCAAGGGATACGAGTGGCCACTGAATCCAGCCCACCAGCGGTGGATGATCAAAGTAACTCCACGCCATATGCTTGGCATAGAGAAGGTAATGGGCTTCATCCACCGATAACTCAAATGAAAAGCCCAATGCCAAATGAATCAGTGCACCTATTGCAATGCAAATACCTGCCTTGCCTGTAAATGAACAGGACTTCCAGTAGGAGGTCACTGCAGAAGACAAATTACGGCACTTCTTTACGCAAGTACAGTTCAAAAAGCGCGTGATAGCCAGTGCGACCATGCCCTTGTTGCATCAGGATGTCATAGAGTTTTTTGGCCTGTGTAAGTCCGGGTAGCACCAAGCCCATGCGATCTGCCTCAGCAATAGCTAAGCCAATGTCTTTGACAAAATGCTCCAACATAAAGCCGGGCGCAAAATCCCCTTTAATCATGCGCGGGCCTTGCACATTTAACTGAACACTACCGGCGGCGCCACCACCAATTACATCTAAGACGGCAAGGGGGTCAAGACCAGCGGCTTTAGCGTACATCAGCCCTTCGCATACGCCCATGATGCTCGAGGCAATCACAATTTGATTGCAGAGCTTGGCGTGTTGACCGGCGCCAGCTGGTCCTAAGAGCGCAATATTTTTACCCATCAACTGAAACAGGGGGAGCACCGCATCAAATGCGTTTTGGTCCCCACCCACCATGATTGATAGCTTGGCATCACGGGCGCCGATGTCACCTCCCGACACGGGTGCATCGAGGCAAGCAATGCCACGCTCTAATCCTACATTCGCAATCTGTTTAGCCAGTTCTGGGCTCGAGGTAGTCATGTCAATCGTGATGCAGCCTTTGGGTGCGTGCTGCAAAATGCCTGACTCGCCCAAGTACATTGCCTCGACATCTTTGGGGTAGCCAATGATCGTAATAATGACGTCAGATGCTTTAGCCAGCGCAGTAGGGCTATCAAACCATTGCGCGCCACGCGCCAATAGCCCTTCCGCTTTGCTGCGAGTACGGTTGTAAATGTGCAAGGTATGGCCTGCAGCCATTAAGTGGCCTGCCATGCTGCTGCCCATAATGCCGGTGCCAATAAAGCCAATCTTCATCGTCAGGGTGCCCAGTTAGGTTGCTGAAGTAATCAGCTAATTTTAGACTGCTTGTGCAATCCAATATTGCCTTTTGCGCCCAGCCAAACCAGCGCCAATACGATGCAGGCTAAGGGAGCAATCGAACCCCAATTGAGTAATGCCCAGCCTTGGGTTGTAATTAAAATGCCGGAACTGAGCGCGGAAAGAGCGGTCGTCAAAAATACAAAGAAATTAATTGCACCTTGGGCTTTATCCCGTTCTTCTGGTCGGTAGGCCTCTAGGGCCAAGGTGGTGCTGCTGGTAAACAAAAAGTTCCAGCCTACGCCTAGTAAAAAGAGCGCAAATAAAAAGTGGGTAAAGGTCACGCCAGATAGCGCAATAGCAATGCAGGCGATGTACAGCAAAACACCAATGCGCATGACCCATAAGACGCCCCAGCGGCGAATTAAATTACCAGTGAAGAAGCCCGGCGCAAACATCCCAATCACATGCCACTCGAGCACCCATACGGTTTGATCAAACGGCAGTTTGCACATTTCCATGGCCAATGGGGTTGCTGCCATCAGTAGGTTCATGACGCCGTACGAGAGGGATGCAGATACAGCGCACACAATAAAGAGGGGTTGACGCATGATCTCAGAAAGGGGTCTGCCAGTTTCTTTGGCTTCGCTGGCGGCACGTTCCTGAAAACGAATCAGGCTGATGGCAACAAAGGCAAGGACAGCAACAAGGGCTAAGGCAATGTATGCGCCTGCAAAGGGCACGCTCAGCCAGTCGCGGGTTTGGTTAGCCAAATTGGGGCCAAGAACAGCGCCAATGACGCCGCCAGCCAAAATCCACGAGACTGCCTTTTCTTTTGATGTCGGTCCGGCAATCTCGGCAGCAGTAAAGCGATACAAGAGGGCATTGGCGTTATAAAAACCCGCAATCACGGTAGCGGCATTTAGCAACCAAAAATTACGTTGCAGTACAGCGTAGGCGCACAGCAGTGCCGAGAGACCAGCAACCACTAATCCGATTTGGAAGGAGCGCTTACGCCCCCACTTTTTTTGGGTTCGGGCTACGAGGGTGGTCGAAAGTGCACTGCCAATTACATAACCCATTACGGGAAGGGTTGCTAGCCAGGGCAGGGGTGCCAGCATAAAACCCACTAAGCCATTGATTGCAATAAAGGTGATGTTATTCGTCAAATACATGCCTTGCGCGAACGTCAGCAACCAGAGATTTTTATTCATGAAATACGCCTGTGAAAGCATTACGATAAAGCATCTGTATTCACCATTACCCATTTCATACGCTAAATGATCCATCCCATAGACCCATTTAAGCTGCATGCGGTACGCCGCGTTGGCATTGCGCTTAGCTTGGCACTTTCTTTATCAGCCTGTGCTGGTTTATCGGATGATGCGGGACAGGTCAGCTCGCCGCCGACTGCAGAAATACCGGCACAGGAGAGCGTGCCTAAATTTTCCGAGCAGCAGGCCAAGTCAGCCTTACCCAGCGGTTGGAGTTTTTATCGCCTAGCGCCTTACAAAAAGAATACGGCCTATCGCCTTGAAAACTACCAAGGAAAAACCGTACTGAGCGCCAATTCGAAGCGATCGGCCTCGGGTTTGGCCGTGAAGTTACGCCCACAACCCGCGACTGATTTATGGCTAGAGTGGGAGTGGAAGGCGATTGGCAAAATCCCGAATGCCGACAATGCCATTCGTTATACCGACGATGCCCCCCTGCGCATATTGGTTGCGTTTGATGGCAATAAATCTAAGCTCCCTTTAAAAGAGCAGCTTACATTTGAAGTGGCCGGCATGCTCAGTGGTCGGGAGATGCCATACGCCACCCTCATGTACATTTGGGCTGGTAACAGTCCACTCGATAGCGTGGTGGAGAACACCTTTACTAGCCGCGTCAAAATGATTGCAGTGGACTCGGGATGGCAACATACCGGGCAGTGGCGTAAGCATGCACGCGACTTAAGTGCAGACTACCGCATGGCATTTGGCGAAGAGCCAGGCGATGTGATTGGTGTCGCGCTCCTCACTGACACCGACAATACCAAGTCGCAGGTGAGGGCGCTGTATGGTGACATTGAGTTGGTACGCAAAGCACTCAAACAAAAGTAATGCAAAAGTAATACAAAAGTAGTACAAGAGTAATATGTTATTTAGGCTTCCAGAGCCCCAGCAGTAAAGCGTTACTAAGTACAAATAGACTCGATAAGGCCATTGCACTTCCGGCAATCGCGGGCGTCAAGTAACCCAAGGCTGCCAAAGGAATGCCAATAACATTAAATGCAAAGGCCCAAAATAAGTTTTGACGGATCTTATTCCAAGTGCGCTTTGATACATCAATTGCGCTAGCCACCAAACTGGGATTACCGTGCATTAATGTGATGCCAGCAGCTTGCATAGCCACATCGGTACCAGTAGCCATAGCCATACCGACATCTGCCACGGCAAGTGCGGGCGCGTCATTAATGCCATCGCCAACCATGGCAACCCATTGCCGTTCACCTGCCGCATTACGCTTTAAGCGTTCGATCCAGCTGGCCTTATCTGCCGGAATAACTTGCGCATAGACCGTGTCAATACCGATGCGCTCGCCTACCTTCTTGGCTGCTGCATTATTGTCACCCGATAGCATCACCGTTTGTATACCCATAGCATGCAACTGCCGCACCGCTACAGCTGCATTCTCTTTAAGTGCATCACCAAAAGCGAAGATGGCCAGCGGTATTGGTGACTGAGCATCTATAGGCGTTGCGGTTAAAGCCGAAATAGTGCGCCCCTCTAAAAATAGGGGAGTCGCTTTGAGAATGAAGTCACCGTACTGCGGGTGAGACTCGAGCGAGGCAAGGCTTTGCAGTCGCAGTAATTGCCCTTGCCATTCACCCGTCAGTGGCCTGCCTTCAATCCCCACCCCAGGAATGGCCTGCATTTGGGCGCACGTAACAGGCGTCACGCCGCGCAGCTTCCCATCTTCGAGTGCTGCCTTTGCGAGGGGATGTTCACTGCCCATTTGCAGTCCAGCTGCCAAGGCAAGAACAGCCTCCTGCGTTAATCCCGGGCTTGTATCGATTGAGAGTAGGGTGGGTTTGCCTTCAGTCAGGGTGCCGGTTTTATCAAATGCGACGAGTTGAATGCGGTGGGCCAACTCCAATACCTGCGGATCTTTAATTAAGATGCCAGCGCGTGCTGCAACTCCAGTGCCGGCCATGATGGCTGCCGGAGTTGCTAAGCCCAATGCACACGGACACGCAATCACCATCACCGATACCGCCCTTAAGATGGCTTCGCTAACGTCACCAATCAGGAGTCCGGTAACAAGGCCAGTAGCGATTGCAATGCCGATCACTGCTGGCACAAAGATCGCGCTGACGTGATCGACTAAGCGCTGAATTGGCGCCTTCTGCGTTTGTGCAGTCTCAACTAAATCGATGATGTTAGCCAGCATGCTGTCGGTACTGGTTGCACTCACTCGGAAGACCAGTTGACCATCGCCATTGAGTGAGCCACCAATAACGGCATCACTAATCCCCCGTTTTACGGATTGACTCTCCCCCGTGAGTAGCGATTCATCTAGATGGCTATTGCCAAGCACGATAAAGCCGTCGGCGGGCACTCGCTCACCGGGCAAAACCATCACCAGATCATTTATCAATACTTGCTCGAGTGGTAGTTCGGTATGTTGGTTAATCGCGGCTGCATTGCTGCTGATGAGACTGAGGTCATTTGTCTTGAGTACCCTTGCTTGTTGTGGCCATAGGGCATGCAGCGCACGAATAGCCTCACCGGTTTTCTGTTTGGCTTGCGCCTCGAGCCACTTACCCAAGAGCACCATGCTGATAATGACTGCTGCCCCTTCAAAATACAGAGCATGGGGATCTCCAAATGCGAGCTGATAGACACTCAAGCCGTAGGCTGCAGTGGTCCCCAGCCCAACCAGTAAATCCATATTGCCAGCGCCGGAAATCAGTGCTTTGAATCCAGACTTATAAAAGCGCCAACCGAATACAAACTGCACTGGGCTAGCGAGCAAAAGCTGCCATAAGCCACTTGGCATCCAGTGGATTCCAAATGGCATGAGCACCATGGGAAGCACGAGTGGGGCGGATAAAGCAAAGCTGAGTAGCACCGGGCCCAGGCCATCGGCCGACCAAAATGCCGATTGCTTTACTCGCTTGATCTGCCCGGGCGCTGCACTTTGTTTGGCGCCATAACCTACTTTTTGAATCACGTCGATGATGTGTTGATTCATTCCAGGAATTTCTTCCGTCAGGCGGATGCGCGCCTGTTCGGTAGCTAGATTGACCGTAGCTGCCTCAATGCCTGGCATATTGGCTAAAGCCTTTTCAACGCGACTGACGCAGGAGGCGCAGGTCATACCCTCAATATCAATCGAGACGAAACGCGCGCTGTCTTTCGAACTTAAGTTCATACTAGGGATAATCTACTGCAAGATTCAATCCAGCGGAGCGAAATAGAATGCAAACCCTATTTGTTACTGGCATGACCTGCGGCGGCTGCACTAAAGCAGTTACTAAGGCAATTCAAATGCAGGATGCTAGAGCGACGGTTCAAGTCGACTTAAATACCCAGAAAGTGGAAATTGAATCTAAGCTAGATCGGGAAACCCTCATTACCATCGTTACCAATGCAGGCTTTCCAGTGATTGCTAAGTAAGCCTACTAGCGACCATATTGCAATTAGGGCTTATAAATGGCCCGAAACGGCTCCAAACGCAATGCCAAATACCCTATTTATATGCCTATGCGGGCATTTCAGCAAAAAATACCCCCTAGGATTAACCTAGGCTGTGTTTGAGGCGCGCTACCTTGTATTCTCAGGGCTTAATACAATACTAAAAGTATCGTAAATTAGAAAAATAAGGGAGATGACATTGGCAGTCAGCATTGAGTCTGTACAACAGACATTGAAAACCGTTTTAGACCCAAATACCCAAATTGACCTCATGACTGCAAAAGCAGTCAAAAACCTCAAGGTTGATGATGGCGCAGTTTCATTGGATGTGGTGCTCGGCTATCCCGCAAAAAGCCAAATTGATTTAATCCGAACCTTGGTTGTGAATGCCATTCGGAAATTGCCGGATGTAAAAAACGTCAGCGTGAATGTCACCAGCAGTATTGTTGCGCACGCGGTTCAGCGTGGCGTGAAATTAATGCCCAATGTAAAAAACATTATTGCCGTAGCAAGCGGTAAGGGTGGTGTTGGTAAATCCACTACCGCAGTCAACCTCGCCCTGGCACTGGCTGCAGAAGGTGCTGAGGTTGGTATTTTGGATGCGGATATTTATGGCCCAAGTCAGCCGATGATGCTAGGCATTACGGGCAGGCCTGAATCCTTGCAAGAAAACACCATCGAACCGATGGAAGGCCACGGACTTCAAGCCAGCTCGATCGGATTTTTAATTGATGCCGATAATCCGATGGTCTGGCGCGGTCCGATGGTGACATCGGCCTTGGAGCAATTGCTAAAGCAGACCCGCTGGCGCGATTTGGATTATCTGATTGTTGATATGCCGCCGGGCACTGGAGACATTCAGTTAACCCTGTCACAAAAAGTGCCCGTTACTGGCGCGGTGATTGTGACAACGCCCCAAGACATCGCTTTGCTTGATGCGCGCAAAGGCTTAAAGATGTTTGAAAAAGTTGGCGTGCCGATCATTGGCATCATTGAAAACATGTCAACCTACATCTGTCCTAGCTGTGGCCATGAAGAGCATGTCTTTGGTCAGGGCGGTGGTCAAAAAATGTGTAAGGATTACGGCGTTGATTTCTTGGGATCCTTGCCACTGAATTTGTCGATTCGCGAGCAGGCTGATTCTGGCAGACCTACTGTGATTGCAGACCCGGACGGCGCTATTAGTGCGGTGTATAAAAACATTGCACGCCAAGTAGCGATTCGGGTTGCTAATCTGAGTAAAGACATGAGCAGTAAATTTCCGAACATCGTGGTTCAAAACACCTAGGAATATATTTACTAAATGCAGCTCCACCCTTTTCATTTTTCCTGAGGCTAGGCCAAGAGAATGCGTTTTGCTGTTGTGATGCGTAAGCAAGCCATTGACAACCCTTGGGTCTCCCATCGGTGGACGCCGGTGGAGGTGTTTGCTGATTCTGGGCAGTTTGAAGAGGGCGGCTTAACAATTACAACGCCCCATGCGCTTGGCCGTTTTGTTGAGCGGGATGCAGAAGGGGAGACCTGGCTGTTTCGCGGCTTCGAACTCGATCTTTTTCCAGACGAGGCCGAAGGGTACTTTTTAAATGCCACAGCAGCAGAACCTTGCTGGTTTGTGATGTGGCGACTGGAAGAAGACTATCAGCGCTTTTTGGACCCGGCCAGCGCGACGCAGTGTGGGACTGAATCTACTCTCGCAATCCCGCACCGAATTTGCTTGAGCTACAACGAGGCTGCGCGCCTGATTGATGGTGGTGAATCGGTTGACACCGTGGTGCTCGACAAAATGCATTGGCAGTGGTTGCACGATTTTGTCGGCGCGCATTACCGGCCTGAGCCAAAAAAACGGCAACGACCTGAATCCTTTAAAGGCGCACAGCGCTCGGCGGAGGATTAATGGCTGACGGATTCCTTGGCCGCTGGTCGCGCCGCAAAGCAGGTCTGGAGCCCGAAGGGCTCGATAATGCCGCGCCGGATTTAAAGCCCAAGGTAACGCCAAGTTCTGTCCCGCAAGATAAAAAGACCATTGAGAGTGCATCCACGCCAGCAGAGGAAGAAACTCCGCCGCCAACCCTCGAAGATGCTGAATCGATCGATCGTTTTGCCCCCGACTTTTCTGCCTTCATGAAGCCCAATGTCGATCCAGCAGTACAGCAAGCGGCGATGAAAAAACTCTTTTCTGATCCCCATTTCAACATCATGGATCGCTTGGATATTTATATTGATGACTATTCGATTCCAGACCCGATCCCCATGGAGATGCTCAAACGCATGGTCCAGTCGGAATCCTTGGGTTTATTTAGAAAGTTTGAAGATGGGCCGGGGGCTAAAGTTCTCGCGGAGTCGGAAGAGAATAAAGCCCTTGAGCCAGAGCCAACTGCAGCAGCAGAGCCCGATCCCGCTGAAATCGCCGACGCTTCTGCAGGTAATGTCACAATGCCGCAAGACGGGGCAGAAGAAGATGTTTCCAATCAAGCCCCTGATCAAACGGTAGCATCCCTAAAAATTGTGCCTGAACAGAAAATAAAATAATGACCCAAAAGCTCATTTGCGATTGCAATCGCACCATGCCACTGGATGCAAAAGCCTTGGGTGAACCGCTGCACACCGCTTTGTGTCGCCAAGAGGTCGGTTCATTTTTAAAGGCGCTGGATGGCTCAGAGCCGATTTTGGTGGCATGCACACAAGAGCGTGGCTTGTTTTCAGAACTGGCAGCACAATCGGAAAAGCCTCTGGTTGCGCCATTACGCTTTGTCAACATTCGAGAGCTTGCAGGCTGGACTCAAGAGGCAGAGAAATCCACCCCTAAGATTGCCGCATTATTGGCGCTCGCAGATGTGCCAGAAGCCGATCCAGTTCCGGTAGTCGATTATGAAAGCCAAGGCCGCCTGCTCATTATTGGACCAGGCGCGCAAGCTTTGCTTTGGGCTGAAAAACTGCATACGCAATTAAACGTATCGGTACTGTGCACCGAATCAGGTGCGCTGCCCAGTACGCGTGAGTATCCGATTTACAGTGGTCAGGTTAGTAAGGTAGAGGGTTACCTCGGTAACTTTACCGTCGATTGGGAATTAAAAAACCCGATTGATCCCGAGATGTGTACCCGCTGTGGCGCCTGCGTTACCGCCTGCCCAGAAAATGCCATCGATGATTCTTTTCAGATTGATATGGATCGATGCAAATCACACCGCGCTTGTATTACTGCATGCGCAGGTATCGGCGCAATTAACTTTGCTCGGACTGAGGTGAATCGCAGCGCAGAGTGCGACTTGGTGTTGGATTTGCGGCCGGATGCACAGATGCGCATGAGCCAAACGCCGCAAGGCTAC
>JBEBBK010000020.1:0-11863 GCA_041158405.1 Pseudomonadota bacterium | reverse complement strand
CGCCGTCAATTTACCTATACTCAAGATAGCCGAATTGGCCACTGGCTCGAGTCATTGCCGCCTTTGATGGCAATGGAAAGCCTCCTCTTTAGCTTTATTTACGTCGGCTTTGCATTGCTGAGCTTGACCGTGTTTTCCGGGCTCTTCTTTTCGCAGGCGCTATTTGGTCGGCCGCTGGTCTTTGATCACAAAACCATTTTCGCCTTGATCTCCTGGTTCTTATTTGCTGGCCTGATTGTGGCGCGTTGGCGTGTGGGTTTGCGCGGCTTAGTGGCTATTCGATGGGTCTTGGGCGCCTATGTTGCACTCATTCTGGCTTATGTGGGTAGCCGCTTTGTGCTTGAAGTCATTTTGCAGCGAACCTAATTGTGCTGAAATGGATTTTGCTGCTTGTCGGCGTTGGCCTCATTTACTTTTGGATTAAAAACAAGGGCCGCGCTGCGCAAGTAGAAAAAGCAAAAGCCCAAGCTCCCGCGCCAGTCATCGCAGAGTCAGAAGAAATCAGGCCTTGCCGCCATTGCGGAGTGCATTTGCCCAGCACTGAAGGGGTAATCCAAGAAGACCGTTTTTACTGTTCTAGCGCACACCGCGATGCGATTGATTCAAGGGGCTGGCTGGGATCGGCGGCATGGCGGGTCTCCCCTAATTTTGATGCGCGACCCAGGGAGGCCACGACGGACTTGGTGGTGTTGCACCACATTAGCTTGCCGCCAGGGCAATTTAGAACCCAGAACAGTACCCAATACATCGTTGATTTTTTTCAGAACCAACTGGATCCGCAGGCACACCCCTACTTTGCGGACATCGCGGAACGAAGGGTCTCAAGCCACTTTTTGATTGCCCGCTCCGGACGCGTTATTCAATTTGTATCGACGCAGAATCGGGCTTGGCATGCGGGCGAGTCCCAATTTGAAGGGCGCGCACGTTGCAACGATTTTTCGATTGGGATTGAGCTCGAAGGAGACGGCGATACCTTTTTTGAAGAAACGCAGTACCAGGCTTTGCAACAGCTCATCACACAGTTGCAATCCCAGAATCCCCATTTCCGTTTTGCTGGCCATAGTGATATTGCGCCAGAACGAAAAACTGATCCCGGCATTCAGTTTGATTGGGCGCGGTTTCAAAAAGACAACAGATTGCACCTTAAGCAATTGCCATTTGGCCTCGCTTCGCGCTAGATTTTTTGAGGACTTTTATATGTATGTAAGTATTCGCTTACATTAGATGCCAACACTGGCCACGGCCTCTAAATTTGCACCAATATTGACCCTCATATTACGTAGAAAAATAAGGGCAAATCCTAGGTATTTTTTGTAATAAAAAACATACGCAAGCCGCAATAATTCCCTATACTTAGTACCTTAATGCAAAAAAAACACTAGATGTAGTGTTTTTTGCCGAAAAACACAATTACAAAATAAGGTTAAATCCTTGTTTTAAAAAGACATTTCTTACACGAACTTAGGTAAACGCAGGGGCGCTATGACATATACCAACCAATCGGCAGCAGAGGCACAATTAGGGCAACCATCGGGTGGTAACCCCACCGCAAATATGACCCAAAGTCCATCTGCTGGATTTGTTGCTGGCGGTGTCGGCGGCACCCAAGCAACCCAGTTGTCGGATTACAAAATTATTCGGCGCAATGGTTCAGTCGTTTCATTTGAGCCATCCAAAATTGCGATTGCAGTTACTAAAGCATTTTTAGCGGTAAATGGTGGACAGGGCGCCGCCTCTGCACGCGTACGTGAACAGGTTGAGCAATTGACCCATGCTGTTGTTCGCGCCTTGCTGCGCAGTCGCCCTAATGGCGGCACCTTTCACATTGAAGACATTCAAGACCAGGTAGAGTTAGCGCTCATGCGCAGTGGCGAGCACAACGTCGCCCGTGCGTATGTCTTGTATCGCGAAAAGCGCAATCAAGAACGCGCAAGCCAGCAAGCGGCTGCACCAGAGACGCAAATCGCTGCACAGCAGGCGGGGTCTGGTATCACCGTTATTGATAATGGCGTGAGTAAGGCTCTCGATATGGCTGCTTTGCGTACGGTGATTCAGGCAGCATGCGAAGGTTTAGGTAATGCAATTGACGCCACCCCCATACTTACTGAAACCATTAAGAATTTGTACGATGGCGTACCCATGGCGCAAGTGTATGACTCCGCCATCTTGGCCTCTCGTACCTTGATTGAAAAAGACCCAGCCTATAGTCAGGCAACCGCACGAATCCTGATGCACGTGATCCGCAAAGAGATTTTGGGTTGCGAGGTTTTGCAGGGCAATATGCAAGCCGAGTACAGCACGTACTTTGCGAAATACATTAACGAGGGTATCGGTGCGGAATTGCTAGACCCCCGTATGCGTGAATTTGATTTGGCGCGCCTGGCTGCAGCCCTTAATGCGGATCGTGACTTGCAGTTCAATTACCTCGGGCTGCAAACCCTGTACGACCGCTATTTCTTGCACATTGAAGACCGCCGCATTGAAATGCCACAGGCTTTCTTCATGCGAGTGGCCATGGGCCTTTCTCTGAATGAGCTCGACCGTGAAGCACGTGCCATTGAGTTCTATGAAGTGCTCTCGACATTTGACTTTATGTCCAGCACTCCAACCCTCTTTAATTCAGCAACAACGCGTCCACAGCTCTCCAGCTGCTACTTGACCACCGTGGCAGATGACCTCGATGGCATTTATGAGGCCTTGAAAGAGAATGCTTTGCTGTCGAAGTTCGCAGGCGGCCTTGGTAATGACTGGACCAATGTGCGTGCCCTCGGCAGTCACATCAAAGGTACAAACGGCAAGTCACAAGGCGTAGTGCCATTCTTAAAGGTAGTGAACGATACTGCCGTAGCAGTTAACCAAGGCGGTAAGCGTAAGGGTGCGGTTTGTGCCTACTTGGAAACATGGCACTTGGACATCGAGGAATTCTTGGATCTGCGTAAGAACACCGGCGATGATCGCCGCCGCACGCATGACATGAACACCTCCAACTGGATTCCAGACTTGTTCATGAAGCGTGTGATGGAAAACGGGGACTGGACCTTGTTCTCCCCATCTAATACACCTGATTTGCACGATAAATTCGGCAAAGCATTTGAAGAGGCCTATGTTGCCTATGAAAAGCAGGCTGAAAGCGGAGCTTTAAAACCATCCCGCAAGATCCCTGCGCAACAGTTGTGGCGCAAGATGCTGGGCATGTTGTTTGAAACCGGCCACCCTTGGATCACCTTTAAAGATCCTTGCAACATCCGTAGCCCACAACAGCACGTTGGCGTAGTCCACTCATCGAATCTGTGTACCGAGATTACCCTCAATACCAATGACGACGAAATTGCGGTCTGTAACTTAGGTTCGGTGAACTTAACTGCCCACATGACAACCGACGCAAATGGCCGTATGGTGCTCGATCATGACAAATTGCAAAAGACCATTGGTACTGCAATGCGCATGCTCGATAACGTGATTGATATCAACTACTATGCGGTTGCTAAGGCGCGCAATTCAAACCTCAAGCACCGTCCAGTCGGTCTTGGCATCATGGGCTTCCAGGATTGCTTGCACATGCAACGCATTCCCTACGCCAGCGATGAAGCGGTTCAGTTTGCCGATGCCTCCATGGAAGCCGTCTGTTATTACGCCTACCAGGCTTCGAATGCCCTCGCGGAAGAGCGTGGCACCTACAGTAGCTACAAGGGCTCGCTGTGGGATCGCGGCATCCTCCCACAAGACTCTGTGCGTTTGTTAGCGGAAGAGCGCGGTGGTTATTTGGAAGTCAATATGTCCTCCACTTTGGATTGGGATAGTCTGCGTGCACGCATTAAGCAGTTCGGTATGCGTAATTCCAATTGCGTAGCCATTGCACCGACTGCAACGATTTCCAACATTATTGGCGTATCGGCATGCATCGAGCCTACCTTCCAGAACCTGTTTGTGAAATCCAATTTATCGGGTGAGTTCACCGTAGTCAACGAGTATTTGGTGCGCGACCTCAAAGACCGCGGCCTCTGGGATGAAGTGATGATTGCCGATTTGAAGTACTTTGACGGTACCTTGTCGAAGATTGATCGTGTGCCACAGGATTTGCGTGATATTTACGCTACTGCCTTTGAAGTAGAGCCAAGCTGGTTGGTGGAAGCAGCATCGCGCCGTCAAAAATGGATCGATCAAGCGCAATCCTTAAATATTTACATGGCTGGCGCCTCCGGCAAGAAGCTCGATGACACCTATAAGTTGGCTTGGTTACGTGGATTAAAAACCACGTATTACCTGCGCACCATGGCAGCAACCCACGTGGAGAAGTCCACCGTGGCAAGCGGTCAGCTTAACTCGGTGTCCAGCGGCGGCGGCGTAAACGGCACTGATGCAGCGGCGGCAGCCATAGCGGCAGATGGTCCTGTTTGTACGATGCGCCCAGGCGATGCCGGGTTTGATGAATGCGAAGCGTGCCAGTAAGCCATTTGCTGACTGGTAGTAAAAAGATGGAATTTTGGAGAATACTATGTTGAATTGGGAAGAAGAAGTGGCGCCAGCAGTGGCTAAAGTCGGTTTAGCGCCGCAGCCAGCAGTACAGCCACATAAAGCGTCTCAGCCAGATCAAGTAGCAATGGCACCCCAAACTGCGGCACCTGCCGCAGTAGATGCCGCTAATTTATCTGGCGGCGCAGCCTTGCGTGTCAATGCTGCTGATAAGCGCGTGATTAATGCGAAGACTGACGTAAATCAGCTGGTTCCATTTAAATATAAGTGGGCCTGGGAGAAGTATTTGGCGGGTTGTGCAAACCACTGGATGCCACAAGAGATCAATATGAACCGCGATATCGCGCTTTGGAAAGATCCCAATGGCTTGACAGAAGATGAGCGTCGCATCATTAAGCGCAACTTGGGTTTCTTCACAACCGCAGATTCTTTGGCCGCAAACAATATTGTTTTGGGTACTTATCGCCACATTACTGCTCCAGAATGCCGTCAATACCTATTGCGTCAGGCTTTCGAGGAGGCAATTCATACCCACGCCTACCAATATATCGTTGAATCTTTAGGTTTAGACCAGTCTGAAATCTTTAATGCGTACAACGAGATTGAGTCGATTCGCAATAAAGACCAGTTCTTAATTCCGTACATTGATGTCCTCACGGATCCGAATTTTAAGACTGGCACATTAGAAAACGATCAAAAGTTACTGCGTTCGCTAATTGTTTTTGCCTGCGTAATGGAAGGTTTGTTCTTTTATGTTGGTTTTACGCAAATCCTTGCAATGGGTCGTCAGAACAAAATGACGGGAGCTGCTGAGCAGTATCAATACATCTTGCGTGACGAGTCAATGCACTGCAATTTTGGTATCGATTTGATTAACCAAATCAAGCTGGAGAACCCGCAGTTATGGACTTCCGCGTTCAAAGAAGAGATCCGCGGCATCTTCGAACAAGCAGTCGAATTAGAGTACCGTTATGCCGAAGATACGATGCCTCGGGGAGTGCTTGGATTGAACGCGCCGATGTTCAAAGGCTACCTCCGATACATCTGTAATCGTCGGTGTATGCAAATAGGACTTGACGCGATGTTCCCAAATGAAGAGAATCCATTTCCATGGATGTCAGAAATGATCGATCTGAAGAAAGAACGAAACTTTTTTGAGACACGCGTTATTGAGTATCAAACTGGTGGTGCGCTGAACTGGGAGTAATGTTTTACCTAATAAGCGCCTCACTGGTTCACAGGAGAGTAAACGGTTGGATAGTTTTGGTAATCTAAAGCAGACACAGTTTAGAAAACCCCTCAAACGAGGCGTTTGCTCTTTATTCTCCTTTTTTTCCAGTATTTTTAAGAAGCCGTCACCCCTTGGGGTCGCGGCTTTTTTTCCAGGATTCATTAGCGTGCAGCACTTAGCATCAAGCCGCGCGCCGATGAATGGCTCGCTCGCTCGGTCCACCAAGCCTTATGGCACGGTAGATCTGAATGGTCGGGTCTTCTTAATCGGTAGTTCGTTCTAATCCTCACGTGAAGGAGTATCACTATGGCAATCGCCAAAAAGAAACCAGCTGCAAAGAAACCTGCTGCAAAGAAAAAAGTAGCTGCTAAGAAGCCTGCTGCAAAGAAAGTAGCAAAGAAGAAGCCTGCTGCAAAGAAAGTAGCAAAGAAGAAGCCTGCTGCTAAAAAAGCTGCTGCTAAGAAGCCTGCTGCTAAAAAAGCTGCAAAGCGCAAGCCTGCTGCAAAAAAAAAGTAAGTAAGCCTGCTGCCAAGAAGAAAGCGGGCTCTGCTGTAAAAAAGCCCGCGGCTAAGAAGCCTGCTGCTACTACGCAAACTGCGTTGAACCCAGCTGCTGCTTGGCCTTTCCCAACAGGCACACGCCCATAAGCGCAAGCTTATAGGTCAGGTAGTAATGCAATGGGGTCCCTCGGGACCCCATTTTTATTGCCAATTATCAAGCGCTGCGAGCGGCGTATTTGATTTAAATCATCTTAAAACCCAAATCCAAAAGCTGTTTTGAATTGATCTTTAATCTGATCTAGGCTCAATTGGTGGTTTTGTGGGCCTTGATGGGCAATTTTGATCGAGCCCATTAGGCTGGCAAGTCGACCGGTCGTCTCCCAGTCCATGCCATTTTCTAGGCCAAACAGAAGTCCACCCCGAAAGGCGTCGCCGCATCCAGTTGGATCAATCAGTTGTGCTGCTTTGACCGGTGGAATGGCAATTGATTTGCCGCCCGCATAAATCTGGGCGCCTTCTGCACCTTTGGTGACGATTAGCGCTTTGACGCGTTCACCTAATTGCGCGAGCGTTAAGCCAGTCCGCTTGGAGAGCATTTCACCTTCATAGTCATTGACGGCCAGGTAGCTTGCTAGCTCAGTGAGTTCTAAGAGCTCAGGGCCATCGAACATGGGTAAACCCTGACCTGGATCAAAAATGAAAGGGATTTGCGCCTCCGCCAGTTGATGGCAATGCTCCCACATTCCAGCACGACCATCGGGCGCAACAATTGCTAAGGTAACGGGCGCACTTTTCTTCTGAGTACGCGCAGCGGTGACATCGCTGACCTGATTCAGGTGTGATTCATTCATAGCGCCGGGATGAAAGGCCGTAATTTGATTGTTTGAGAGATCGGTGGTGATCATTGCCTGTGCAGTAAATGCACCATCCAGGGTTCGAATGTGGCTTGTATCAATTTGCAAGTCCTTGAGGCGATCCAAGTAAGGAGCTGCATCACCGCCCACCGTTGCCATGATGACGGGCTCGCCGCGGAGTAACTTGAGGTTGTAGGCAATGTTGCCAGCACAGCCACCGAACTCACGGCGCATGCTCGGCACTAAAAAGGCAACATTCAGAATATGAATTTGGTCTGGCAGGATTTGATCCTGAAAGCGGCCCTCAAAGTTCATGATGGTGTCGTAGGCGATGGAACCGCAAATAAGGCTAGCCATAAAATACTTTCGTAATAATTAAGGGGTTAGGGATAAAAAAGCCGAACACGATACCCGGCAGCATTGCTGGGTAATTGCAGGGGAATGAGGGCGCGGATACTTTCCCCGCCGGGTGCTCCGTCGCGAGCAAAGTGCACATGGGATTCGCGCCAAGATGCAGGCAACCACTCTTCTGGCGAAAACACAATCAATTGCACGGCAGATTCATCGGTATCGGTGAGGGTTAATTCTAAATGCGGGAGTGCAATTGACATCATTAAGCGATTTTGTATCTCGACTTCGAGCAGAGATGGATTTGCAGGCGCTTTAGAGGCTTGCTGCGCTGTTTGCATGCCGAGCGCACTCAAAGTAATCTTCCACGCAGAAAAATCACGTATAGCCCCTTCTGTGCAGCTTAATGACTCACACAGCATTTGATCAGCGCGCAACAATGCAGCAAACGTTTTCAAATGGAACGCCGATGGTGTGTGATCCACCCGCGGCGCAGCATATGGCAGCAAGCGATCACGTGCAAGGTGCATAGCAAAAAGACCCAAAGCGCCGACAAGAATCAAAACGAGAGCCAACTTACTTAGCCAATGGAAAGCCAGACCCCTAATGGCGGCGGATAAAGTTAATCCGCTAGCGGCATCGGTATTATTTTTTTTTACTTCGCGGGCATTGAGCGTGGCGGACTGGGAAAAATTTTCTAATTTGCCGGAAAGACAGACCCACCCATCGCTCTCTTTCCAGACGGAGAGCGTCAGCCACTGACTATAGGTGGCAATCACTTCATCGGCCTGACGGCTCAGCACCCCAGAGAGTACGATCTGACCGCCAGGGCGGATACGCTGCACTAAAGCTGGCGCTAAGACTTGCAAGGGATTTGCCAAGATATTAGCCATCACGATGTCATAGCGCGCATCTGCGCCCAGCATCGGTACAGTATCGTCGGGCAAGGCAAAGGTGATATCGACCGCATTGATTTCGGCATTGCTACGCGCAGCGACCATCGCTTGGGGATCAATATCTGTTCCTACAACGGGGTTGCAACCTAATTTTTTGGCGGCAATGGCCAAAATACCCGAGCCACAGCCGTAATCTAGCAGACTTGTATTTTGCAAATGGGTTTGTTGCTCGAGCCATAAGAGGCACAGGTGGGTAGTGGGGTGACTGCCAGTTCCAAATGCTAGTCCCGGATCGACGGCCAAGCAAATGGCATTTGGATCGGTGGGTGTTTCGTGCCACGAGGGCACCACCCAAATGCGCTCACCAATCTGAATCGGTGCAAATTGGCTTTGCGTTAAACGAACCCAATCTTGCTCGGCTACGATTTTTTCTTCAGGGGGGCTTAGGGTAAAGCCGGAATCACTTAAGGATTGCAAAAGCTCTGGAATGAAGCCGGCATCATCCGAATGATCTACATCGGGATTAAACAGAGCAGTAACGGTTGAGCGATCCCATGCTTGAACCTCGGGAGAAAGCCCGGGCTCGCCGTAAAGGGGGTTTTCATCATAGCCGCCGGCAGCGGCATCTTCCACCGTAATCGATAGGGCACCGAGCTCCATCAGCGCATCACCTAAGGATTCGGCTATCTCAGCATGAACCGTAAAAATCAGTTCACGGTACGGCATTGCCCTGCGCTTTCAAGAAAAACTACCCCTTCACTCGGCTGGCAGCTTGCTCTTCCAGACGATGTTCGAGGTAATGAATGCTAGTGCCACCTTCTTCAAAGTTGGGATCGAGCATGAGCTCACGGTGCAGTGGAATATTGGTGGTGATGCCATCGATGACGATTTCCGAGAGGGCAATGCGCATGCGACGGATTGCCTGCTCGCGGGTCTTGCCATAGGAAATCAATTTACCAATCATCGAATCGTAGTTGGGCGGCACCATGTAGCCACCATAGGCATGGGAATCAACCCGGATACCAGGACCGCCCGGCATATGCCACGACAGAATCCGTCCCGGACTCGGGGTAAATTTGAAGGGATCTTCGGCGTTGATGCGGCACTCGATTGCATGCCCTTGAAACACAATGTCTTTTTGGCGAAACGGTAGCTTCAGCCCCGCCGCAATCCGAATTTGCTCTTGCACAATATCAACACCAGTGATCATTTCGGTGACGGGATGCTCGACTTGAACCCGAGTGTTCATCTCAATGAAGAAAAACTCACCCCCTTCGTAGAGGAATTCAAAGGTACCTGCACCGCGGTAGCCCATTTTGCGGCAGGCTTCTGCGCAGCGCTCACCAATTTTGGCAATCGCACGACGATCGATGCCCGGCGCCGGGGCTTCTTCAATAATCTTTTGGTGACGGCGCTGCATCGAGCAATCACGTTCACCGAGCCAGACGGCATTGCCATGGGTGTCGGCCAGAACCTGAATTTCCACATGACGAGGCTTTTCTAAAAACTTCTCCATGTAGACCTCGGGATTACCGAAAGCACGGCCTGCTTCTTCGCGCGTCATATTGACTGCGTTAACTAGAGCTGCTTCGGTATGCACAACGCGCATACCGCGACCACCACCACCGCCAGCCGCTTTGATGATGACGGGGTAGCCAACTTTTTTAGCGATCGCAATAATTTCTTTGGGGTTATCAGGTAGCGCGCCGTCAGATCCGGGCACACAGGGAACACCTGCTTTAATCATGGCGCGCTTGGCTGAAACTTTGTCGCCCATCAGGCGGATGGTTTCTGGCCGTGGGCCGATGAATGCAAAGCCGGATTTTTCAACCCGCTCAGCAAAGTCGGCATTCTCCGATAAAAAACCATAGCCTGGATGAATCGCTTCTGCATCGGTGACTTCCGCTGCGGAAATGATGGCTGGCATATTGAGGTAGCTGAGCGGTGAAGGCGCAGGCCCAATGCATACCGCTTCATCAGCGAGTTTCACGTACTTGGCTTCTTTATCGGCAACGGAATACACCACAACCGTTTTTATGCCGAGTTCGCGGCACGCGCGCTGGATGCGAAGAGCAATTTCTCCGCGGTTGGCAATCAGAATCTTATCGAACATGGGGCCTTGGCTTTAAAGGGTGTGGAGAAATTAAGCAATCACAAACAATGGCTGGTCATATTCAACGCCCTGGCCGTTCTCACACAAAATTTGTTTAACAACGCCTGCTTTCTCAGATTCGATTTCATTGAGGAGTTTCATCGCTTCAATGATGCAGAGGGTTTGACCTACCGTAACGATGTCGCCCACATTGACGAAATTAGGCGATTCTGGATTGGCTGCACGATAAAACGTACCAACCATGGGGGATTTCGCAATAAATCCTGCGGCCGCAAGGGCGCTTTCTTCGGCAGCAGCGTTCTCCGCTGCCGTTGGCGCTGCCGGTGCGGGCGCGCTTACTGCGATTGGCGCTGGCGCAGCGGCTGTATAGGCAATCGGCGTCGCACTTTGTTGTCCTTGAGCGAGTTTTGCATTAACAATACGAACCCGGTCTTCGCCTTCGTTGACTTCAAGCTCAGAAATGCCTGATTCAGAAACCAAGTCGATCAGTGTTTTTAGTTTTCTCAGATCCATGGAGATATGTCCTTCTGGTAAAAATGACAGGAAAGAAAAATGACGATTATTTGAGTTGCTGGCTGGCTGCTTGCAATGCCAGCGCATAGCCGATTGGGCCTAGCCCACAAATGACACCTTTTGCAATGTCGGATAAATACGAGTGCTTACGAAATTCTTCGCGCTGGTGAATATTGGATAAATGCACTTCAATGAAGGGAATGGCAACTCCAGCCAAGGCATCCCGCAGGGCAACGCTGGTATGGGTAAAACCACCCGGATTGATGATGATGAAATCAACCCCATCCTGTTTTGCTTTCTGAATACAGTCAATTAACTCGCCTTCATGGTTACTTTGAAAGGTATTTAGGAGTATTCCGGCGTCTTTTGCCTGGGATTCCAGCCCTTGGTGGATATCGCTGAGGGTGGTGTGACCATAAACCTGTGGTTCGCGGCTACCCAATAGATTTAGATTAGGGCCTTGAATAACTAAAACTGACGGGTTTTTTGACATAGATCGCTAATTTTAGAAACAGTTAAGAACAGATGATGTCAGGCTTTTCAAATCACCCCGCGACGCTTTCTGCCAGATTACGGCGCATGCAAACGCGGAGTTGGATCGATGCAGCATGGGGTGAAGTATACCCCCTAGGCTGGCGGCAAAATCGCAAATTAAAGGAAAAAAGATCTAATTTCCGCAAAATAAGTGAAATAAGGCCACTTTAGGCGCTTAAAACAGACTGAAATACCAATGTATTCTTACTCTAAGCCGCAGTAATTCTATTTAAATGGCCGATTTTATCTGCTTTCGGAGCTCATCTTCGCTTATCTTGCCTAATTTCGTATTTGTCACCTTGCCTTTGGCGTTAATGACCACGGTATAGGGAAGTGCGCCTTGGGTGTTGCCTAAGGCCTTGCCAATTTTGCTGCCTTGTAATCCGCCCATAACAATGGGA
>JBEBBK010000019.1:0-12023 GCA_041158405.1 Pseudomonadota bacterium | reverse complement strand
CAGTACGCTGGAAATATCCACCATGACTTTTTTGAACTCTTCGGACATGTGGTTGAGCGAGCGGTCGGTATAGACCACTGAAAACTCCAACAACCCATCGGGATCAACGTTTGGAAGCAAGCCAGGCATGCTATCTCCTTAGTAATGTAAGCAATAACCCACAATGATACTGGTCATCGGGAAACTACGTGTTTCTAGGGATATCGCCTAGCGATAAGGCCGAGTGGCTGTTTCTAGGGCAACCGATTGGCCTTTTTCCGCCATGTGGTGGAGTTTAGCCAACAACTCCTTAATCTCGCGATCGCTCAAAGGGGCCAGTTTTTCGGGGATTAAGCCGTAATTTTCGACCATCAGGCGGATTGCGCTGCGGCGGCCCAGGATCTTAATTAAGAGATACAGACCCAATAAAATGGCTAAAGTAATGGCGAGAATGGACATAAATTAAGGGTCAACGATTGACTAGGATGGAAAATAAGCCTGAATCTTAGCAAACCCAGCGGCTTATCTGACAAACGGCAATTCATCCCAGCAGGTAGTGTAGTGGGGAGAGCGATTCTCCGAACGCATAGCCCAGCACGTGGTGTTGCCCATTGCTGCAGAATGCACGGTCTTTTTTCCAAAACGGGTATTGAGGGCATCCATCACCTTCATCAGATCAGCCGATTTGTGATCCAAGGCACGGTCATCAAATAAGCCCCGTTGTTGTTGCGCTTTTTCTGAAATACCGCTCAGCACAACGCCGGCTTTTTTATAGCGATACCCAGCTTTAAAAATACGTCGCAAACCGGTCAGTGCGGCATCCGTCAGTACCAAGGTGTCATCACACGCTTCCACCAGCCCAATCGCAATGCTCGGGCTGTATTGCGGTTCACTCGGCTTAAAGCGATTGGTGCGCACAAATACCTGAATCATCGCCGCCACCGACGATTGCGCACGCAACTTTTCGCAGGCCCTAGCCATGTGAGTCGCTACCGATTCCTCAAGTTCCGCTCGGCTGGTCACTGCCCTACCAAAACTACGTGACGCAATAATTTGCTGCTTGGCTGGCACCACTTCCTCAAGCTCTAAACACGATATGCCATTGAGCTCACTGCCCGTACGCTCCATTACCACGCCAAAATGCGCTCGCAGAATTTTTGGGGAGGTAGAGCGCAAATCCCATACCGTCTGAATACCCATCGCCTGCAGGCGTAAGGAAATCTGACGGCCAACCCCCCACACCTCACCTACTTCGGTGATCGATAGCCAATGCGATAGCTCTGCGCTTGTTAGCTTATTTAGATCACACACCCCATTAAATACCGCATGTTTTTTGGCTAAATGATTGGCTAACTTGGCCAGGGTTTTAGAAGCGCCCATGCCCACACATACAGGCAATCCGGTCCATTGCCGAATGCGACTGCGCATGGCCTCCCCCATCGCCAGCGAGTGTGGGTAGAGATGCAACACAGCATCGATGCGCAAGAAGCTTTCATCGATGCTATACACCTCAATGTCCGGCGAAAAGTCCCGCAAGATGGAAACCACACGCTCACTCATATCACCGTATAAGGTGTAGTTCGACGATAGGGCTTGTATGCCATGCTGTGCTGCTAAGTCCTTAAGCAAAAACCAGGGCGTCGCCATCTTCACGCCCAAGGCTTTGACTTCGCTGCTGCGCGCTACGGCACAGCCGTCATTATTGGATAACACTACTAGTGGTACGCGCTCGAGGCGCGGCTGAAATACCCGCTCACACGACACATAAAAGTTATTGACATCCACTAAAGCAAAATGCGCTGCGCGCGACGCTACCCCCATCGCTGCCCCATCATCCAGAATGACTAGTGTCATGCTGCTCAGCATGCGGCGCTTTTTTATTACTGTACTTACGCACTACGCCAATCACCACACCCCAGACTTGCAACTCAGCACCATCCGTAAATGTGATTGCTGGGTAATGGGGGTTTTCAGGGCGCAGCTCAATCGTGCCGCGGTATTTATATAGGCGTTTGATGGTGTAGTCACCGTTGACCACGGCGACGATGATGTCCTGATGCTTAGGCTTGAGGGCTCGGTCCACCACCACCTTATCGCCGTCTGCAATGCTGGCGCCCATCATCGAATCGCCGCGCACCGTAAACAAAAAGGTGGCGGGCTTATTCTGAATCAAGTACTGATTCAGGTCGAGCGCATCCTCGACATAATCCCCTGCAGGCGAGGGAAAGCCCGCAGATAAGCCATGCACCAGTAGGCGCAACTCGGAGGGTGGAGCCTCGAAGGCAAGGCGCTCGGGGGTTTGGCTAAGCCCCAACTCAGAAACAGCCTGAATCGGTCTTAAAACGGGGGAATTCATGGTGGTTTTTCGTTAAATTACTGTATAAAAACACAGTATAAACACGCCATCCTAAAAATGCCAAATTTACTAAAGGAATTGGCTTTTTAGTACCTATACCACTGAATTCAGCAGCGCTCGGCTGGTAAGATCAATTGCACACCTTTCCAGAAAGTACTTCGCCATGCCAAACCTCATCCCCTTTTTCGCGCAATGGGGCCTAACCGCCCTTTCCCTATGGGTGACGAGCTTTATTTTTGATGGCATTCAGTTTGATGGCGCAGCCGCCCTCATTGTTGCTGCCCTGGTATTGGGTTTTGCCAATGCGATTGTGAAACCCATCCTCATTTTGCTCACACTGCCACTGACGGCATTAACGATGGGCCTCTTCTTGCTGGTCATTAATGCATTGGTCTTGATGCTGGTCTCAGCCGTGGTGAGTGGTTTTACGGTCTCCGGCTTTTGGACTGCCTTCTTTGCGGGTATCTTTATTTCTGTATTTAGTCTTTTTATTGGGGCCAGCGTTTTTAAAACCGAAGTACGTTACGAGCGTCATTAAATACGATCCCAACTGTGCATGGCTTCACGGCAGGGATGGGGTTTATTCATAACCCCTTCCGCATTCTGAGCGACGATCGATGCGCCGCCCGTTAAAAATCCGAGGCCCAGTGCCAAAGCTTGATTCACTGCCGCCTCTTTATTGATGCCAACCTGTGGCTTTACCAAGCTGCCCTGTAAGCGCACTAGGCTAGCCAAATCAAGGCCTGCAGTGAGGCCTGATTTTTCTTTGGGGTAAATAGCCAAATTAATCTGTTCACTGTTTAAATTAACGGCTCCAGTTAACACAATATTTAAACGGTCGGTTTCAACGCCGATGGAATCCCGAACTGTAACTACTCCGTTTTTGACTGGCAAATACGCTACCGCACACTCGAGGGTTGTTTGATTACTCTTTTTTCGCATCGGATTAATCGCATCAAACAGTGTAATGAATACGTCACCACCTTGATTCATGAAGCTCGATGCAAGGCGTGCACTATCAATCGTGATCTGGCTTTGGCCATTTAAACCAGAAGCGACTTGGTGTGGGCTAATACCGCTGCTGGTGAAATTAAAGGCGGCGCGCATATCGCCGCCACTCACCTTTCCCTTGGAGTCGGTTGAAGCCAGTAATTGCTCTAAGGTAAAGCCGCTAGCCTGACCTTTGAATGCCCAGTTAGGTGAACTATGTATATTACCGATGCGCGCAGAGCCGTCAAACTGACCATTACCCAACTGAAATGCCGCCTTGGGAATATCGAGTTGCTGCGGACTTAAGCGAACCAGCATAGCTACTTTCTTGAGCACCACTTTACTGGGGAGCACTAACTGAGCAATATCCACATTCAGTGTGCCGTTGCCATTGGACAGGTAATCGAGTGGCAATGGCGTATCGCTAAAGAAATGCTCGGCAGCACGTGCAGCAGTTGGAGCCTGGCTGGGTGGTGTGATGGTATTGAGTACTTTGGTGGCGGCCGTATTTACGCTGGACGCTGCAGATGTTGGCTTGGTAGGTACTGATGCTGTAGATGATTTAGGCGAGGTAAATGCTGGTATAGCGGACAAATCCAGCTCGCCGGCTTTAAAAGAAAGATCAAACTGACTAGGCTTGCTTGGATTGAGCGCTGCTTTTCCCTTAAGTTGTGTTGGCTTACCGCCCAGCGCCACTTCAAAATCGAAATGGACGTCGATTGCTTCCGTCCCTATGCTGCGCATGACTTCTCGTATCGAGGTCATCTTGCCTTTAATGGCAATCGCAAGGGTCTCCTGCTTTACATCGGCACTGATCACGGTATCGCCGCCACTCTTTTGCATCGACAAACGAGAAATCCCATAGCTAGTAACAGCAGCGCCACTAGCTTGGTAACGAATCTGGCCATTGATTAAGTTGAGATTCTCAATCAGCACCAGATTACGGTCTGCCGTATCGGCATCACTAGATGCTTTTGGGGAGCTGGCTTGCGGTGTACTAGATCCAGGTTGGCTTGTTTTACTCCCAGATAAAGTAGCATCGCCCATTACCCAATTGCCATCCCCCTTTGCATTGGTTTCTAAATTCAGAGTCAATCCCGCTAATTGAATGCTATTCACTTCAATGCGGCCGCTCAGTAATGGCAAAAGGCTGATTTCTAAGGCTACTTTTTCTAGGCTTGCCATTTGTGGGTTCTTAGCCCAGGCCGCATTGCTTAAGCTCACTTGTTCTGCCGACACGGCGATCTTCGGAAAAAAACCCAAACGCACAGGCCCTGCAATTGTCAGCTCACGCCCCGTTGCTTCACGCACCTCCAGTGCCAGCATCTGCGTTAACTTAGCAGGGCTAATGAGGGTATTCAGATAAGTAAGCCCAATCAACAAGGCGGCTATCAGCGCGCCGAGCCCAATCAGTACTCTTTTTAATGGTCGACTCATCTTGCTTTGCGTGTTTTTTTGCCCATACATCAATATAGCGTAATCGTCTTGGCATGGTCACAATCGAAAGGTATAAAGTATTGGTATGAAGACAACCAACACAATCACGCACCCCCTAAGTCGATCACTGATCGCTGTACTTTGCATCAGTTTTAGTGCATGGACCCCATTGGCATCGGCTCAAGCTCAATCCAGCGAAGCATCGCCTGCACCACTCGAATCGATTGCCTCGCTGGATGTGCCGCGATACATGGGTACTTGGTATGAAGTGGCCAAGTATCCTAACTGGTTTCAGAGGCGCTGCATCGCGAACACCAGTGCAACGTATGCTATTCAGCCCAATGGCATGCTGCAGGTGATCAATCGCTGCCAAAAAGAAGATGGCTCGATAACCGACGCACTTGGCGCGGCTAAGCAAGTCGGGGATGCGACTTCCCCTAAATTAGAAGTTCGATTTGCGCCAGCTTGGCTCTCCTTTCTGCCCTTTGTTTGGGGCAACTACTGGGTGATTGATTTGGATCCGCAATACCAGCTCGCCGCTGTCAGCGAGCCAAGCCGCAAATACCTGTGGATTTTGTCACGCAGCAAAACCGTTGAACCTAAAGCCTACGAAGCGCTATTGCAACGTTTAAAGGAAAAAGGGTTTAATCTCGATGCGATTGAGATCTCCAAACAAACCACAGAAAAACCCGTCACGCAATAAGCCATGAGCACGATCACCCGTATTTGTTTTGCCCGCCATGGCGAAACCGACTGGAATGCTGAGCGCCGCATGCAGGGCCATATTGATATCCCACTCAATAGCCATGGACAAGCGCAGGCCCAGCTCTTAGCGCAATCGCTCCAGCGTGCGGGCCATGCCTTTGATCACCTCTACTCCAGTGACTTAGGGCGTGCCGCCGATACCGCAAAACAAGTATCGAATGCATTGGGGCTTGGCATCACTATTAATCCCATCTTTCGCGAACGGCATGTTGGGGTTTTACAGGGTCTGCGTTTAGATGATGCGCCAGATGCAGTGCCTGAAGTATGGCAAGCGCACCTGGCACGGAATATCGAGCATGACTTGGGCGGCGGTGAAAGCATTAAGCAGTTTCATGCGCGGGCACAGCAGGCCTTGGCAATGCTCGTAGCCGCACATCCAGGTCAAACTATTTTGGTGGTGAGCCACGGCGGAACCCTCGATATGATGTACCGCATTGCCACTAAACAAGCATTGGATCAGGCGCGGGTAGCGATTGTCCCGAATACATCCTTAAATTGGATTGCCTTCGATGGGGAGACTTGGTCAGTCGAGCGCTGGGCCGATACGGATCACCTCAATACGCTCGCCCTGGATAATGTGGATCTTTAACTGCGGTCTACATCTGCAGTAGGCACTATTTTACTTCCCAAGCTTCGTAATCTTGTTGCCCTGAATGCCGATACCGGCCATTGCCCCTTTTTGCTCAGTGATGAAGGCGTAAATATCGTCTTGAGCAGTAATCGTGGTTGTCGAAGTAGCTACGCCTTGATCTACCAGCACAACGCTGGGGCCACACCCACCTCAAAACCTTGGGTTGAATCCAAAGCGCTGAGAGCAGCCTCTTTCATAAAGAACAGCACGTAGCCAAATTGCTGGGCCCCTGCCTGTAAACCATATGATCCGCCCGCAGTGTTGTAATAGGCTGCCGGTCTTCCATTCTTTAATAAAACGCCGTCACCGTATTGGCCGCCCACAATAAAGCCAGCTTTGGTCACCATTGGAAATACCAAAGTGGCAACGGCTTTCTCGCTGAGCTTTTTTGCATTGGCATTGCTGGCAAGCAATTGATTGAGCACGGATCGCGCACTTCGGTCGAGGTCTGCCCTGCTATCGGCATGGGCAAGACCAAAACAAAGGGAGAGGGATACTACTAATAAGCCGATACTGCGACGAGCTACATTCATGGTCAGCGTCCAAATGGATTAAGTGGCTCATATGATACTGGTTGGCTGGGCAGAACATACATCCGCTAAGGCTGATAAAGGACCCCAGGCGTCATCAGCCATATATTCCTTCTGGAATGTATTGAATATCCCTGAATTTAGTAGAGGTAGGAAGACTCTTCCAGCGCCAAGTACTTACCTATCTTCTTTGCGGCCATTATCTTTAATTGTGGGGAATAAAAAAAATAGTGCTCTTCACTATCCTCCATTTGCGTGATGTGCCAAGATTTTAAGCAGACCGCATTAGCCAAAGCCTCCTGATCCAGGCCACAATTCTCTCGAGCAATCTTAAGAATATCTCCGCGAATTCTTAAATCCATCTTATTTTCAATAAGCTGATTCATCTTTATTTATAAATTATCTTGATGCTTCAAAAGTGATTAAAAGATTGCTTGTGGTGGAAAAGAGTTGATTTACTCATTTATTTATTGAAATATTGTTGTTATGCATCCGCATGATTGAACAAAGTATTCTCATGTTTGGCAGAGTTGGTGCTAATTTTTTCTCTTTAATGAGCATTGCATTCTGTGATTTTATTTTCAGTTTTTCCTGGCTATTTAATAAATCGCATAGTGAATCAATTATGGATTTAGCAAATTTTTGATTTGTTTCAAGTAATTCTAAAAAATGATATGCGGGGATAAACAACACTTTACTACTTTCGATCGCCTCAACTGAGGCTGAAAACTTGCGGCCATCGATAAGACCCATTGCACCAGCGTGCTGACCAGGATCAAGCTCAGCCAAGACTTTTATTTCGCCACCACGTAAGCCACTAAAAATATAAACCTTAAGCTTTCCGCTTAAAAGGAGATAAAGTCCATTCGATGGATCATCTTGACTAAATAACTTTTGATTAACTTCATATGTCCTAGTAGTAGAACTTTTCATTACCGCATCGATATCAGCAGTATCTAAACCCTTAAATAAAGGAATGCCAGTAGTCCAGCTATAAATTTGGTTATCAGACACACCAATTTCTACCAAATCTAATCCGCACGTAAATTTGCTCGTAAATTGCAGTGGCTTTTTTGGTGGGGGAAGGATTGAGAAACTGCATGCCAAGCAATTAATCACACAGTACGCTGCGTCAAACTCATGAGAGTTTTACAGTTATCAACAATAGCCATTAACTCATTAGGCTCAAGCTCGCGAATGATTTCCTTAGTTTTGTGATCAACAATGCGGACTGAATTATTGCCATGCTCATCCTGAACTACTTCTATGCCATTCACTATCAAGTGAATAAACTCTTGAATAGCATTGATGGCATTATTTAATTCCTGTCGATCAATTTCTAATTTAGTCATTTAGGTCTTACTTGTATTAAAAATTATGGGTGATATTGAGATCGCTCTCTATCTGAATAATTTAGCGAGTGGCTCAGTAGGCCTGTAGGGTCCGGTCCTTACTCAATTAATCAGAAATTAATTGGATTGTTACAGCGAGATTTGAGTTTGTTAACCCTACGAAAGCAGGGTTCGCAGCTTAATTAAGGACTAATTTGCTGTTTAGGGCAATGAGCTCGGCAAGTGAGCGCAAGCGTAATTTGTACATTACTTCGGATTTATATTCTTTCGCAGTTGATAGCGCGATACCTAGCTCATCAACCAACTCTTTATTTCCATATCCTTTTGCGAGTAAATCAAAGACCTGGCGCTCACGAGGTGATAAGGTTTTTAGAGCCTCCGCCAATTGAGATTTTCGGATTACCTCTTGCATAGCAACACTGTCTTGCTCAAGGGCCTTTGCAACAGCACTCAAAAAATCTTCTCGACTAAAAGGTTTTAATAAAAAGTCAAAGGCACCGTTTTTAAACGCTTTGATAATTTGCTGATCGGAGCTTTCTCCACTAATAAAAATAATGGGGATTTGATGCCCTTTGGCAATCAGCTCAGACTGTAATTGAACCCCTGATAATTTAGGCATTCGCATATCTGTGACTAGTACCGCTGGCACCAAGGGCTTGAATTCATTTAAAAATTGCTCAGGGTTAGCATATGCAAATATGGTGTAGCCGCAGAACTGTAAAGCTCGCCCTAAGTCAGCGCGCAACTCATCATCGTCTTCCACCAAAAAAATATATTTAGATCCAGGGACCATTCTTTAAGATCGCCAATCATTTAGAGATATTTTCATTCTGATACCCGTACACCAATGTGTATACCCTACGAATGCAGGGTAACCAAGATGATTAAACCCCTCCGCCCCGCCGTATGGCTGCATTATCCTAAAACTAACTTAGCTCCTGTAGGGATGTTCACGATAAAGGAAGCGCCATTTTTATCAGGCAAATTCTGATAGGTAAGCAGTCCCTGATGACGCTCAATGATATGGCGAGATAGCCATAGGCCGACCCCGGTACCAGAAGATTTTGAGCTCACAAATAATTCAAATAGCCTATCTGCGTAATCTGGTTTTATCCCAAAGCCATTATCCGCAACCGAAAACCTATGCCATCCCCTCTCGTCATATCCACTCTCAATATGGATAATTTTATTATCTCGATCTAGCAAATCGAGAGCCTCAATTGCATTTGAAATCAGGTTAGCCACGGCCTGGCGCATTAAAGAGTCCCAAACAAAGATGGGCTCGCTAGCTTGTAAGTCTAATTTGATCAAAATTCCTGACTTTCGAGCTCTTTCTACATAAAGAGAAGCCACCTCCTCAACCAGCGTATCCAAATTGATAGCCAATGGAACATCTTTGCCAGATTGAAACAACTTTTTTAGACTAATAATGAGATTGGCAGCAGAGTGATTGGCTTTTATTATGTTGCCTATAGAAAATTTGATCTCTTCCAAATTCACATCTGGGCGATTTATTTTATCGAGCACCTCTCCGCTATTGAGTTCGATCCTAGCCAAAAATTGGTTGAACTCATGGGCCAGGCCTGCAGATAAAGCACCGGTCTCTACTAACGCATTCTTATTGGATAAATTTTCAATTAAGGCATCTTTCTCTAGAAGTAAGTCTTGAATCTGTTTATCCCTCGTCTTCACTTTAATGGCGTTATGCGAAAAATTGTCGATCCAATGCATCAGGATTAATAGCTGGAGAAATAAAAACAGAGAGCCCCTTAAAACGCGTGAAGCAATATCAAACTGTGAAATATCATGAAGTGTGAATCCGAAAAAGTAGCCTTGACGATTTGTCACAAAAATAATGGCCATCCAAACTATAAAAATTACAATAAATGTCAAACTAGTTGAGCGAATCAAATTGAACCAGATTGTTGGGTATTGCTTGTTACTACCAGAAGCCTCAATAAGTATCCAACTCAAAAGGCAAAGAATGAAGATGTAGACATAAAGCGATCTATCTAAATAGTTCCCACTTTTTCCGACCAAAAAAACGGCAATGAAAAAAAGAATTAAGCATCCCAAACTCGCCAAGAAAAACGTTTTGGATACTTTTTTTCGAAGAGCCCTAAAGTAAAGGGGCTGAAATAGCATCGAGACCCCAAAAAGAAAATACCCAATAAAAAACATTCTTTTAAAGACTGAGTCTGGTAGTTCCTCAAAAAAACGGTATGGCTCTAAATTATGGCCAAAGGATATAAAGGCTATTAGAACTATGCCTGTGCCCAAGAAACCTACCAAATTTGCAAAAAACATGAAATAAAAACTCTGATTTCGCTCAACCCCTTTGGATAATTGAATGCTTGAAATCAACATTGATAACAAGATCAATGCTGTTGAAGCAAAATAGAAGGATAGGTACTGGGACATTGATTTATATATTAAAGCCTTTCGATCTGGGTGATCCCAGCAAGAATCAAAATTGATACCCTAACCCCAAGATTTAAAGAATCAAGCGCTTGTTCTTTTGTTTTACCTGATAACCGAACTGGGATACATGTGTAAATCCTGCCTATCCGCGGTGTCTGCTATTGGCCGAAAGCAGACCATGGGCACCAAAAGAAAAAGCCACCTCTAGGATGGCTTTGGTAACGATGTTGGCAACAAGGCTGTTATATTGCCACACACCCTTGAAATATCAATTTAACTGGCGGAGAGGGTGGGATTCGAACCCACGGTACCTTTGACAGTACGCCTGATTTCGAGTCAGGTACATTCGACCACTCTGCCACCTCTCCGAACCGAAACGCAATTATAGCGTTGTGAGCCTATGCCTTGGGCTTTAGGCTGGTGATACCGCCCATATAGGGCTGCAAGGCTTTTGGTATGCGGACACTACCATCTTCTTGCTGGAAATTCTCGAGCAGGGCAACGCCCGTTCTTCCTACCGCTAGACCTGATCCATTGAGGGTATGCAGCAGCTCCGGTTTGTTGTTGCCTACCTTGTATCGTGCTTGCATTCGTCTGGCCTGAAAGTCCCCCATATTCGAGCATGAGCTGATTTCACGATAGGCATTCTGTGACGGAATCCATACCTCAAGGTCGTAGGTTTTCGTGCTACCAAAACCCATATCGCCAGTGCAAAGCAATACGCGCCGGTAGGGCAACTCCAGCATCTCCAAAATGATTTCAGCATGCCGGGTTAATTCTTCTAATCGCTGCATCGACTCGTCGGGTTTGGCGATTTGCACCAGCTCAACTTTTTCAAACTGGTGCTGGCGAATCATACCGCGCACATCACGGCCATAACTACCCGCCTCAGACCGAAAGCACGGAGTATGGGCAACGTACTTTAGCGGCAAGGCTTCTGCTGCAGTAATGGTGTCGCGTACCAAATTGGTAACGGGCACTTCCGCCGTCGGAATTAAATAGAAGTTTTCAATGCGCTCTTCACTTCCCTCTTCGCCCTCACCCATCTTGCGTGGGACCTTAAAGAGATCTTCTTCAAACTTAGGTAACTGGCCAGTGCCCCGCATCGAGGCGGCATTCACCATGAAAGGAACATACAACTCTTCGTAGGCATGCTGGCCGGTGTGCACGTCCAGCATAAATTGAGCTAGAGCGCGGTGCAGCTTGGCAAGTTGGCCTCTTAGAACTACAAAGCGCGAGCCACTGATCTTTGCGGCGGATTCAAAATCAAGCCCGAGGGGTGCACCTAGGTCAACGTGGTCTCTCACCGTAAATGCAAACGTCGGAATGGTGCCCCACTGCTTGATTTCGAGATTGTCTTTTTCGTCTTTACCAACGGGTACGGATTCATCGGGCAGATTCGGAATGCCCGATACAAAATCAGCGATCTCGGTTTGCAATACAGCCAAGCGATTCGCGCCCGCCTCCATATCGCTATTGACTTGGATTGCTTCCGCCATTTCTGCGGCAGCATCCTCACCTTTGGCTTTTTTCATGCCAACGGTTTTGGAAAGTTGATTGCG
>JBEBBK010000018.1:0-12140 GCA_041158405.1 Pseudomonadota bacterium | reverse complement strand
TATTGTTGTACGCTGGGGCAATCCAAATTGCGGGTAGCGTTAAGGCCCGCAAGGCGAGTCGCCATGCGACATCGGACTGGATGGAAATAGAAAAGCAGCGCGGCATCTCCGTTGCCAGCTCGGTGATGCAAATGGAATACCGCGATTGCATCATTAATTTATTGGATACACCAGGTCACCAAGACTTTTCTGAAGACACCTACCGCGTACTCACTGCAGTAGACTCCGCACTCATGGTGATTGATGCTGCCAACGGCGTGGAATCACAGACCTTGCGCCTTTTAGAGGTATGCCGTGCCCGTAATACGCCATTGATTACCTTCATTAACAAGATGGATCGTGAAGTCAAGCGACCCCTTGAGTTAATGGATGAAATTGAAAATGCCCTCGGGATGGAAGTTGTACCGTTTACTTGGCCCGTGGGCATGGGTAAATCCTTTGCTGGTGTGATTGATATTGCTAAGTCAAAGATGCGCCTCTTTAAAGCCGGAGAAGATCGCATCTCCGATAGCTCCGACACTCTAATTGATATTCATGATCCAGGGTTGCAAGAACGCCTCGGCTCCGATCTGAAAGAAGCACTAACCGAGGTTGATTTAATTCGAAACGCCATGCCTGAATTCAATCTGGAGGCGTTTTTAGCTGGCAAGCAATCTCCCGTCTTCTTTGGTTCCGCCATTAATAACTTTGGCGTACGTGAAATTCTCAATACCTTGGTTGAGCTCGCGCCACCGCCCGGATCTCGTAAGGCTATTCAACGTGAAGTAATGCCGGCTGAAAGTAAATTCTCCGCAGTGGTTTTTAAGATTCAAGCCAATATGGATCCAGCGCACCGTGATCGCGTTGCATTCCTACGGATTTGTTCTGGGCACTTTCAGCGCGGCATGCGTCTAAAGATTTGCCGTAACGGCAAAGAAGTACGAACCAACAATGCTCTATCTTTTTTATCGCAGCGGCGCGATATTCTGGATGAGGCATTCCCTGGCGACATCATTGGCCTGCCTAATCATGGCTTACTGCGCCTCGGCGATACGCTGACCGAAGGTGAGCAACTGCAATTTACGGGCCTGCCTTTTTTTGCGCCTGAGATTTTTAAACTGGTTGAGTCGGCCGATCCGCTTCGTTCCAAGCAATTGCGTATGGGACTTATGCAGCTTGGCGAAGAGGGGGCTATTCAGGTCTTTAGGCCGATGGCGGGCGGCATCATGCTGCTGGGCGCATTTGGTCAGCTGCAGTTTGAAGTCGTTGCCCATCGCCTCAAGAGCGAATATGGTGCGGAGGTGCGCCTATTGCCAGCCCGTTATAGCCTGGCCCGCTGGGTCAGCTCGACGGATCCCGTTGCCCTTAAAAAGTTTACGCAAGAAAATATTCACCGCATGGCTGAAGACGTTGTTGGTGCCGCAGTATTTTTAGCAACCCATAAATCCGAACTGGATGTCGCGCAACAGCGCTGGGAAAGCATTGAGTTTCATGCCTTACGTGAGCATGCCGGCCTGATTTATCAATCAGAACTTGCCGGCTAGCTACGGTCTGCAGTCAAAGACGGTTACTACGCCACCGTCCGTCTCTCGGTACACTGCTTTTTTTCCGTACTGCATGCAGTAAGCCTGTGCCTTGCTTTGCAAGTCCGCACGTGACTCATTGGTCGAGTTTAAAAACGTAACCTTGTTTGCATACGATGCATCGGTATAGATGGTTGCGCATGCTGATAATTGCAAACCTATCAGCAGCGCTATTCCAAGATTAAAAAACCCCCGCACCGTGCTCATGCTAATCAGCTTGATTCGCACAGGGTGCGGCACTCGCACCTTATGCGAGCGCTTCTTTTTCAGCAGAGATTTCTTTGCGGCGCTCTTTGCATGCGGTAGCAATATCTTGCAACGCTTTACGCGCTCGAGCAGCAGATGCCTTAACTCCCTTTACTTTGAACTTTTCATTTTCAGCCAGATAGGTTTCATACGCAGCGATAATGGTTTCGTGTGATGACATGATCTTCCTTTGCTTTACGTTGTTCTGATCTAAATTGGGGTGCTGCACTGCCAATACTTCCTTAATACTACAAATATTTATAGCAGATTTCAGAAAATATACATTTTTTTAGCAAAAAATTGCTGTTATTCTGAATTGAATCACTATTTTGTGCCCTAATTGGGGGGTTAACTGGGCGAAATTACTTCCCCCCTTGCGCCATTGAATCTTATAAGGGTTACCTATGGCCGCAGGTCAAAATCAGCGCAATCGCAAGAACGATCCCATGCTCACCAAAACAGGCAAAGCACGCCTAGGGCCACTCAATGTGGCTCAACTGACTAAATTAATGGAATCAGCAACCAAGCCAAAAACCAAAGCTAAAGTACAGCGCGAGCTGAGCAAGCGCGCCCCGGCTATTGCACCAGCATAATCTTGGCTTTTGAGGCTTAGTTAGCAAAGCAGTCCGCTCTTCTAGAAATAAAAAAGCCGCCAATACTAAGGCGGCTTTTTCGCATGAGCGTTAAGGCTGTCTAGCGCAGCAACTCTTGTGCTGCTAAAACGCCGCTGCCTTTAAGTGGTATACCAAACGCGGTCATGCCCATTTCGCAGCCACTCAATGCCGCCAGGAGGCTGAGTTCATTGCAATCGCCCAAGTGCCCAATCCGAAACGCGCGGCCCTTTAGCTTGCCAAGGCCAGTACCCAAGGATAAGTTATAGCGCTCCTGAATTAGCTTACGCAATGCATCCGCATCAAAGCCCTCGGGCAGCATTACACCAGTCAAGACAGGCGAATACACCTCTGGTTCTTGGCACAGAATTTCGAGGCCCCACGCAGTCACTGCGGCTCGGCAGGCTTTAGCCAAACGCTGGTGCCGAGCAAACACAGCATCCAAGCCCTCTGACTCAATCATCGCAATGGCTTCATGCAGGCCATAAAGCAAGTTGGTTGATGGCGTGGTTGGCCAGTATCCGGTTTTATTGGATACCAGAATTTCATCCCAGGCCCAAAAGGCCTTTGGTAGTGTTGCCTTTTTATTGGCCTCCAAGGCCTTAGGTGACAAAGCATTAAAGCCCAAGCCAGGCGGCAACATTAAGCCTTTTTGCGATCCGCTCACCGTTACATCGACTCCCCAGGCATCGTGGCAATAGTCTGCCGATGCTAAACCGGAAATGGTATCTACCATCAGCAATGCCGGATGCTTGGCATCGTCCATTGCTTTGCGCACAGCAGCAATATTCGAGGTAACGCCAGTGGAGGTTTCGTTGTGTACCACACAGACTGCTTTAATTTTGTGCTCAGTATCTTTTTTAAGGCGCTCTTCAATTAGCTTCGCATCGACGCCCCTACGCCAGCCCTCAAGCCCAGGCTTACCCAAGAACTCAGCATGAATGCCAAGCTTGTCGGCCATGTGCTTCCACAGGGTTGCAAACTGTCCGGTTTCATACATCAAAACCTGGTCACCAGCCGAGAGGGTGTTTACTAAAGCAGCTTCCCATGCACCCGTTCCTGATGAGGAATAAATAATCACAGGGTGTTTGGTTTTAAAAATACGCTTAATGTCCTCGAGCAGCTTTAGACCAAGCTGGCCAAACTCGGGGCCACGGTGATCGATGGTTTGATAGCTGATGGCGCGCAAAACGCGAGAAGGGACGGGGCTTGGCCCAGGAATATGTAAAAAATGGCGTCCTGAAGCGTGTGCATCTAATTTCAACATGGTGTGTCTCTCACTCTTTAAAGATTTAGCCCATGATTATCCAATAAAAATGGCAAATCTACCCTGGATTAATGCCCCTTAAAAATAGGCACTTACAGCGGCGGTGTTGGCTCGGGGGCCTTGATTAGCATGCGCTTACCAACCATGACGGTTGAAACAACCAGGGCGGCAAATACCAAATTAAGTAGGGTCAAGGGCTCGCCCAATAGGGCGCTGGACGCAAGCAGGGTACAAAAGGGCTGAAGCAACTGAACTTGGCTTACACGCGCAATCCCGCCAATCCGCAAACCCTCGTACCAAAAAAAGAAGCCCACAAACATCGAAAAAATACCCAGATAGGCAAAGCTCAGCCAAATATCAAGGCCTGCATTTATGTAGTCTGTCTGGTAGCTCAAGCCGCTGAAAAGTAAGCTGATGGGCAGTGAAAAAACCAGCGCCCATGAGATAACGATTTTCGGTTTCATGATGGCGGATAACTTAGCGCCCTCGACATAACCGACGGCAGCGCAAACACAGGCTGCGATCAGCAGTCCATCAAAAAAAGAAAACTGTCCGGCACCTTGCATCAAAGCGTAGAGCAAGACTAATCCCGTACCAACGAGTGAGCTCAGCCAAAACCCAATGGATGGCCGCTCTTTAAAGCGCACGGCGCCCAGTACGGTAGTGACCAAAGGCAAGATGCCCAAGATCACCGCCCCATTGGATGAAGGGCCTTGCGTCATGGCGATCGTAATAAACAACGGAAACCCAAATACTGCTCCCAGCGCAATCCATGCAAATCCTGGCAGAGTAGCGCGGCCGGGCAAGGGCGCTCGAATCGCGACAAGGTATGCCAAGGCAACCAATCCCGCCAAGGCCGCCCGACCAAACACAATGAAATAGGGGTCAAGGACTTGAACTGCTATTTTGCTCACCGGCAAGGTCAAGCTAAAGATGGCTATGCCACCAAACCCGATCAACATGCCCCTCGTATCACTCTTCACTGGATTCCCTTGTGTGTATTCAGTACTATACCTATTCAACTTCCATTCAGAGCAATACTAGAACTGGAGCAATTTAATGGCAGTACACGTACTTGGCTTAATCGAACTAAAGGACCCATCGGCGTTTGAAGAATACCGTAAGCAGGTTGGTGCTACGGTCGAACAATATGGGGGGCGAATTACACAGCGCGGGCTGCGTGGCGATGTATTTTGGAATGAGCTTGAATGTAAGTCATTCTCTGCGTACGTACAGCTCGAGTTTCCCACTGCAATCGATGCCCGGCGCTGGGCCGCCAGTCCAGAATACCTGGCCTTGGTGCCGATTCGTAATCAGGCCATGCAATTAACCTTATTTGGCATGCTACCGAGCGCCTGATCCCCGAGGGTAACTACGCTTTGCTCGTGCCGGAATTCAGGGCTAGACTAAAGCCCATACAATGCTGTCATTCAGAGTCAAATTAACAAGGATTATTCATGCCCGTTATTACCAATATTGAAGACTTGCGCGTACTGCACAAAAAACGCACGCCGAAAATGTTTTATGACTATGCGGATTCAGGCTCGTGGACTGAATCCACCTACCGCGCCAATGAATCGGATTTTCAGAAAATCAAATTGCGCCAGCGCGTTGCTGTCAACATGGTCAACCGCACCACGAAAACAACCATGATTGGTGAAGAAGTAGCCATGCCCGTTGCCTTGGCTCCAACTGGGCTAACCGGCATGCAATGTGCCGACGGGGAAATTCTGGCAGCCAAAGCAGCAGAGAAGTTTGGCGTTCCTTTCTGCTTATCGACGATGAGCATTTGCTCAATTGAGGATGTTGCCGAGCACACTACAAAACCATTTTGGTTTCAGCTGTATGTCATGAAAGACCGCGCCTTCATTGAGCGCTTAATTGAGCGTGCGCGCGTCGCCAAATGTTCTGCCCTTGTTCTTACCTTGGATTTGCAAATTCTAGGTCAGCGCCACAAAGATCTAAAAAATGGTTTGAGCGCTCCTCCCAAGCTCACCATCCCCAATATTATTAATATGATGACTAAGCCCCGCTGGTGTCTTGGAATGGCCATGACGCAGCGCAGAACCTTTCGTAACATTGTGGGTCACGCTACTGGTGTAGGCAATATGTCGTCTTTGTCTTCGTGGACTGCCGAGCAGTTTGATCCGGGCCTGAATTGGGGTGATGTTGAATGGATCAAAAAACGCTGGGGTGGAAAACTGATTATCAAGGGAATATTGGATGAGGGCGACGCACGCCTCGCAGCAGACTCCGGCGCGGATGCACTGATCGTCTCTAACCATGGTGGCCGTCAACTGGATGGGGCAATTTCAAGCATTCAGGCTTTGCCCGGCATCGTCAATGCAGTTGGTAAGGACATTGAGGTCTGGATGGATGGCGGCATTCGCTCCGGCCAAGATGTTTTAAAGGCCTGGGCCCTGGGTGCGCGCGGCACTCTGATTGGGCGTCCATTCTTATATGGTCTTGGTGCCATGGGCGAGGCGGGCGTAACGAAGTGCCTGGAGATTATTCACAAGGAGCTCGATATCACGATGGCCTTTACAGGTCATCGTGATATTCAAAATGTGACGAAAGATATTTTATATCCCGGCACGTACTAGCCTACTGCTTAAGCGTCTTCCGCAAATACTTCGCGCGCAATTCGAAAGGCATCGACCACAGCGGGCGCACCGCAGTAGGCGCCGCAGTGCAAAAAGACTTCGCGTAGCTCTTCCTTTGTTACGCCATTATTGAGTGCGCCACGTATGTGCAACTTCAACTCATGCGGTCGATTCATGGCAATGAGGGCCGACACCGTAACTAAACTGCGTTGCTTGAGCGTTAGACCTTCTCGCACCCACACCGTACCCCAGGCATTTTCAGTCACAAAATCCTGCAGCGGCATTGAAAAATCATCTGCCTTCTGCATTGCTTGGTCGACATAGGCATCGCCCAATACCTTCCGGCGCACCGCCATCCCTTTTTCAAATCGGTCGCTCATTGCCATTTTTCCTTTTTATGAATTTTTAAAGATAATTCTTTTGCGCCTTCGCATATTGAACTCTACCAAATCGTCGTTCGGCACGACTAAAAGCTGCCCTGTGCTAGGCTAAACACATGTTGATCGTTGGCGGACTCTCTGATGGCGATACTGCGGCTGAAATAGAAAAGGCCACCCCGAAGGATGGCCAAAGAATGCGTATGGAGGGTAAAAATGAATAAATCGACTACATTCAAATATTAATACACCGAAGCCAGTCGCTTTCTTAAAGCGGCACCAATTGGGTGCGTGTTAATTACTTTCGAACGTGGGCATAGCGAGCAGTATCTTATGACATGCCTTCGCCTTTTTTGCCCTCAAGCCCTTCTTTTTCTGCCGTAATTTCTTTACGGCGCTCTTTGCATGACCCAGCAATTTCCTGCAGCGCTTTGCGTGCGCGCGCAGCAGACGCTTTTATGCCTTTTTCCTGAAACTTGGTGTTCTCTTCTTTATAGGCCTCAAAAGCGGCAATGAGTTTTTCGTGGTGGGTCATATCAGTCCTTTTGTTAATGAATAAACACACTATACCAAGTAGCCATGGCAAAGTATGAATACGGTGTTATCGCAACAACTGCGCTACATACGAGTACAGCGGTATGCCGATAATGATATTGAAGGGGAAGGTGATGCCCAAGGACATGCCCATATAGAGCGCTGGATTCACTTCTGGCAGGGCATGGCGCAATACTGCCGGAACCGCAATATACGATGCACTAGCAGCAAGTACCATTAATAAGATCGTATCTCCTAATGGCAACTGCAATAGGGTGCAAAGAACCAAGGCAATGCCTGCGTGTACTAAGGGCGCAACTAGCGCATAAATTACTACGATCAGCGGCTTGCCTTTGATGCCGCTGAAATTTTTTGCTGCCATCAACCCCATATCCAAGAGGAAGAACGCCAACATTCCCTTAAACAAATCAATTGAGAATGGCGCCATGATGCGCTGACCATCTTCCCCGCTAAGCATGCCAACCGCCATTGATCCGAGTAATAAAAGCTGTGCTCCGTCGGTAAATGATTCGTGCAATACCTTAGACAAACCAATCGACTGAGCTTTGCTTGTACTACTCACGCGGGCTTTATTGGCCAATACAATTGCCAAAATAATGGCGGGTGATTCCATTAGCGCCATCGCTGCCGCCATGTGTCCACCGTATGGAATTTCTTGATTGCTCAAAAATTGGGTTGCCGTAATAAAAGTCACCGCGCTTACAGAGCCATATGTTGCTGCGATCGCAGCAGAGTCATAATTGTTTAGCCGGGTTCGCAGCACTGCATAGGCAATGATTGGAATAATGATTGCTAAAAAGATAGCGAGACCCAGCGCCAAACCAATCTCTTGAGTAAAGCCCGATTTCTGCAGTGCAAAGCCGCCCTTTAGCCCTAAGGCCATTAACAAATACAGCGACAGAAAACGCGCAATCGGTTGCGGAATCTCTAAATTGGACTTAATCAGGCCAGCAAAAGCACCAAACACAAAAAAGAGGATGGCGGGATCAAGAAAGTTATTCACATCCCTATGATAACGGGTTGCTATACAGCCTAGCCGCCTTATAATTTCAGGCATCTTGTGGGTTCATTATTCAGCCCGCACACGCCATAACTTCTATGTCTTGCCTGCTAGCGCCACGCCGATGCCATATCCCTTTCGAAGCCGCCTGATTTGCCTCATTGTGTTTTGGTGCACATTGATTTCAGGCGCGCACGCACAAGGTGCCGATGCCCTGAATTCCTTTTTAAAAAAACGGGCTGATGCTTTCATGGTGATTACTGGGTATTCTTTAACGCCAGATGTCACCACCGGATCCTTATACATTACCGACCGCAGCGGCGGTAATCCTAACTTGCAAATGATTTCCTTGGGCGGGGGAGATCGCCTGAGTAGAAATGTGCCGCTTTATCTCGAGGGCACTCTCGCGGTTAATCGATACAACCCGAGCTTTGTAGGGAGTGTTGATAATACAAGTGTTGATATCCCTGTGCACTGGAATAGCATCACCGGCACTGGCGGTGTCGGCTGGGATTTTCCACTCACCAACGAACTGCGTATCAGGCCGATTGCCAACGTCATGCTGGGTCATCTAGAAAGCGATCTGTCGATTGCGTCTCGGGTCATTGAAAATCAAACAGGCGCAGATCTACAGTTTTTAAAAAATGGGCGCATGAACACCTACGGCTTGGGCGGGTCGCTGATGCTGGACTACGAGAATTACAAGCCAGAACGTGAAATTGATATTGAGTTGCGCTATACCAATATTGAAATGAATACCTTTGATACCTCTAAGGCGGTTCAGGGCTCAGCTAACTCTCAAAGCGTGAGCTTGTGGGCTCGCAATCGCGTGCCTACACCACTTACTTTCTTTACGATGCCAATTCGTGCCGTCATGGAGTTGGCACACACCGAATTTTTAGGCGATCTGCGTGGTGCGCTTGGTTTTAATTCACTGTCATCGGTGGGCACTGGTATCGAGTTTGACCGTAGCCAATCTGAACCGCTCTTTAGTCGAGTGCGCGTTGTGTTTCGTTATCAATTTGGGCAGAACGTACGCGGTACCTCGATTGGTTTAGCTGCAAGCTTTTAAATCAGTCGAGCCTGCCAAACTGACCGCCATTAAAATCATCAATCGCCTGAGCGATTTCCGCTTTGGTATTCATTACAAACGGTCCATAACCCACGATTGGCTCCGCAATAGGCTCTCCACTTAAAAAGAGGGCGTGGGTATCTTGGCTAGCACTGACCTCTATGCCAGTACCCGCCCGACTAAAAATAATCAGACTGGCATCTCCCGCAACTCCCTTGTCAGTCTCCACTTGACCCTGCAATATGGCCAGCGCAGCATTCCAATGATTGGGCGCAGGCAGTGAAATCACTGCTCCTTTTTTAATCCGCAGGTCCCAAACCTGCATCGCTGTATGGGTTTTCGCTGGTCCAGTCAGCCCGGCATGATTGCCCGCAATAAGCCGAGCCGTACCCTGATCATCTTCTAAATGGATCGTCGGGATGGTTTGATTTTGGATTGCCTGGTAGTTTGGTGGCGTCATCTTCTGTTTTGCTGGCAAGTTAACCCAGAGCTGCGCCATGCTGAGCATGCCGCCCTGCTGCGTGAATTGCTTTGAATGCATTTCTTCGTGCAAAATTCCAGCGCCGGCCGTCATCCATTGCACATCGCCTGGGCCAATCGTGCCACTGTTGCCAGCCGAGTCTTTATGCGCAAGCTCGCCCTCAAAGGCAATCGTGACTGTCTCAAATCCACGATGCGGATGCGGGCCAACGCCTTTGGCTGCTTTACTGGGAGGAAATGCTGTCGGGCTTGCATAATCCAGCATTAAAAATGGGCTCAACTCTTCACCCATTGACTGATACGAAAACAAGGTCCGCACTGGGAATCCATCGCCTACCCAATGCTGCTCATGGGCATGGTGTAATCCAATAATCTGTTTCATATTTTGTACATTCGAGTTTTATTGTTCTGCTTCGATCTCATTACGTAACTGCTCCATCATGTCTTTAGTAGACATGCTCCGCACCTGTGCATAGGCCGTACCCGCCCATAGGCTCTGGTACTCGGCATCGTTCTGTGCCACAGCCCATTTGCGCATCGGTCCCGTCAGGGCGTTTTGGATAGGAAAGGGCAAGGTAGTTTGGTCTTGCATAGTCCGTGTGAAAGTGTTTTCTAGGCTGCGCGCAAGTCGTCCAGAAAAAGCCCTCGTCAACGTCGTTGGTCTTTCTTGTTTATGCATTAAATAGTCGCGATAACTGGGTGGCGTCCCTGACTCATCGCAACACAAAAATGCTGTTCCCATTTGAACTGCCTGCGCACCCTTTGCCAGTGCATCTTGTATATGAGCCCCATTCATGATTCCACCCGCAGCAACAATTGGTATGCGGCAATGCTTAGCCAGTTGCGCCGTAAGCTCTAAGGTACACAGCGCCTCATCTTTTATCTGTAAATCAAATTGCCCTCGATGCCCGCCGGCCTCGATTCCCTGAGCAACAATAAAATCTGCATGAGCCGATTCAATGGCTAGGGCTTCCGTAAGGCTAGTGGCACTTATACCTACTGCAATCCCAAGTGCATGGGCTTTTTCAATAACGCCCTCTGGTGGCAGACCAAAATGAAAACTCAGAATTGCCGGTCGAGTCTTCCAAATAGGTTCTAGCTGCTCCATCAGATTGGGATAGAAGGGCTCAACTGGGAGCGCGAGCGATTGCACTCCGCCCACACCCAGCGAACCTAAAGCCTGCATGGCATTTTTTTGTATCTGCTCGCTTGGTAAGTAAACTGGACTAAATACAAAAAAGTTGGCGTTAATGGGTCCGCTGGTCATTGACTGCGCCATTACTAAATCAGTATGAATCTTTTCTGGCGTACTGTAGGCAAAACCAAAACTGCCAACACCGCCATGATTTGCTACTGCCGCAACCAATTGCGGTGTAGTAATTCCACCGGCCATTGGGGCCTGAATCAGCGGTAGATCTAATTGAGTAAAGTTGAACACGATTAGTGGGGGATGGATTATCTCTAGGGCCTATCTTTAGCGCTTAGCGCTTACGGCCAATGAAGAGTTATTATTCAGATTGCCGGTCATGCTCGGCCCGCTTATCTTGCCCTTAAACGCATAGTTTGTATTTTGGTAAGCAAATGCGAACTCCAGATCCGATCCTCGGATGCGGCCATCTTCAAAGTGGGCTATTCGCTTGCTACCCTGATACAGCGTTCCATCAACGAATTGCTTCTTCTGACGTAGCACGAGTCGAAGATCGCTTAGTCCAGATGGGCCATTCCATTGCCAGCTGCCATCGATATCAGCTGGGACAATCCATAGATAGGCCATTTCTCCATTGGAAATACGCACTTCCTGATCTGGTATCCACCCCTCCATCCGAAATGTGTTGGAGACCACCCGCGTACCGGCTTGCATTTTTAAAATGGTGGGCATCAGCTTGGTGTTGAGGTTTTCGCCGAGATATAAAGTCAGTACAGTGGCTTTTGAAAAATCCTCCACAAAAATATCGCCCTGCTTAAACGTGACAAGACTTTCGACCTTAGACCGCGCTGCATTGCGCTGGGATAGCTTGACTAAATCGGGGTTGTACTCAATCCCGACTGCGCGTACCTGGTATTTTTTTGCTGCCTCAATCGGAATAACGCCATCACCCGAACCCAAGTCATACACCAGATCTCCTTTGCGTACTTGTGCGAGCGAAAGCATTTGATCGGCCATCTCAACTTTGGTTGGCACCCACATGACGTCTTTGCCTGAGCTCGCCATACTGAGATTAAATTGATTATCGCCATAGTTAGTCGTAGCACATCCATATAAAAGTGGGAGCGCGATACAGCACGCTAAGGCTAGGTGATAACGCTTCGTTTGCATATGCTTTCCTATCACCAGAGCTGCAACAGTAACCAGACTAGATTGCATAC
>JBEBBK010000017.1:0-12616 GCA_041158405.1 Pseudomonadota bacterium | reverse complement strand
CAAGCCGGCCATGGTGCAGAGCGTATGCGCCGTAAAGGGGGCGCTAAAAGAGCGCCATCCGTTACAATTTCAGAGATGACTACAGCGCAATCCCAAGCCCATCCTGCGAGGTGCTCCCATGCCTAAATCGAAGCCGATGCATGGCAGCATGGTGGCCATTGTCACCCCCATGTTGGAGGATGGAAGCCTGGATTACCCCGGCTTAAAAAACTTACTCGACTGGCACGTTGCCGAAGGAACCGATGGCATTGTCATTGTAGGCACTAGTGGAGAGTCGCCTACGGTTTCGGTCGAAGAACATTGTGAGCTCATTCGAGTGACCGTCGATCACATTCACGGCCGCATTCCCGTAATTGCTGGAACCGGGGGCAATTCTACCCGTGAGGCAATCGAGCTCACTGAGTTTGCTAAAAAGGTTGGAGCCGATGCCAGCCTTCAAGTAGTTCCTTATTACAACAAGCCAACGCAAGAAGGCATGTACCAGCACTTCAAAACGATTGCTGAAAAAGTAGATTTACCTGTCATTTTGTACAACGTACCTGGCCGCACCGTAGCGGATTTGGCTGGGGAGACTACCGTGCGCTTAGCTGGAGTCCCGGGCATTGTCGGCATTAAAGATGCCACCGGCAATTTAGAGCGTGGCAGTGTACTGCTTGCTGAATTAAAGGCCGCAGGGCATGCTGATTTTGCAGTCTTGTCTGGCGATGACTTAAGCGCCATATTACTGATGTTCATGGGCGGCAAAGGAAATATTTCAGTGACTGCCAACGTGGCTCCGCGCTTGATGCACGAGCTCTGTGCTGCAGCAATGGCTGACGATGTTGCAAAGGCGAGGGCAATTCAATATCAGTTAATCGGGGTACATAAAGCGATGTTTACGGAGGCTAACCCGATCCCAGTTAAATGGGCCCTGCATCAAATGGGGAAAATTACGGCGGGCATTCGTTTGCCATTAACCCCACTCAGTCCCGCATTGCGCGATCCGCTCAAAAAAGCACTTACATACGCTGGACTATTATGAAAAACGCATTTCTTATCACGCGCCGTACTTTAATTATCGGATGTATTACGAGCCTGCTTGCCTGCACTTCGGTTACAACAAACGATACGGTTGACTATAAAGCTGCCGGCGCTGTACGCGGACCTAATTTAACTTTGCCACCTGATCTCATTACGGCTCAGGCTGACCGCCGTTATATTGTGCAAGACGGCGCTGCAACCATGTCGGAGTTCAATGCTGCTTCCAAAAAAATTAGCCAGACTCGTCAAAACGTGCTTACCGGAATTCCGGGCATGCGGATTGCGCGGGATGGTGAAAAGCGTTGGCTTGTAGTTGAGCGTCCAGCCCCCGAGCTGTATCCCCTCATCAAGGATTTTTGGCAAGAGAATGGATTTCTCTTGGTGGTTGATTCACCTTCCACCGGCATTATGGAAACGGATTGGGCAGAGAATCGCTCCAAAATTCCGCAGGATTTTATTCGGAAGACTTTAGGTAAGGTCTTGGATTCGCTCTACGATACGGGCGAGCGTGATAAGTACAAAACCCGCCTTGAAGTTCCTAGGCCGGGTGAAACCGAGGTCTACATTACCCAGCGTGGCGCATTGGAGAAATGCGTTACCGATAGTGCGGGGTCGTGCAACTCCACAGTCTGGACACCTCGCCCCAATGATCCGGAACTCGAAGCTATTTTTCTAGCGCGTTTAATGGAGCGCTTGGGTGTGTCACAAGAATCAGCGCGGGCTCAAGTGGCAGCTGCTGTCGTTGCTCCAGCAAAAACTCCAAAAGCAAAGTTTGTTCAAGAGGCAAATAACACGGGGCGCATTGATATGAGCTCTAGCTTTGACCGTGCCTGGCGTGATGTTGGTCTTGCGCTAGACCGCTCTAACTTTACAGTAGAAGATCGTGATCGTTCTAAGGGAATTTACTTTGTGCGTTACGTCAATCCGAAAGAAGTTGGCGAATCAAAAGGATTCTTTTCAAAACTATTTAGTAGTAAGGATGAATCGAGTTTAAAAGCAAAGCGCTATCGGGTGGTCCTCAAGTCGAGTGGCGACAACCTGACGCAGGTTTATGTTCAGGACGATGCTGGCCAGCCGGAAAACACACCTGCGGGATATCGCTTGTTGACTTTGCTTGATGAGCAGCTGATCAAGTAAGCCAGGATGAAGATGTAAAAAAAGCCGCTATACAGCGGCTTTTTTCTTTTCAGCAGGGAATTACTTGCCGGCTGGTGCTGGAGCTGCAGCTGGAGCAGCAGGAGCGGCGCCAGTAGCAGGAGCAGCTGGAGCTGCAGCAGGTGCAGCATCAGCTGGAGCAGCAGGTGCTGGAGCAGCAGCAGGTGCTGGAGCTGGCTTTGCTTCTTCTTTTTTGCCACAAGCGGCTAAAGTTACTGCAAAGAGGGCTGCGAGTACAAGGGAGAGTGATTTTTTCATTTGAAGAATCCTTTAAAAAATGAATGACTGGTGGCGTTAGCCTGAATACAACACGAAAAAGTGCGGGTTTCCCCGCACAATGTTCACTTAATATTATAACTACCCTTCGCTTTTTTCTGCGATTAATAGCCATCCCGAGCAGTAGGCATCGTACAGGGAGTTGTTGCCGGCAGCAATATCAGCCAAATAGGCCCTATTTTCAGTGCCGAGTGCAGGTAAGCCATGCCTTTCAGAAATCACATTCCAGCAGAGTTTCACGGCCAAGGATTCGCCTTCCGTTTGATTTTCGCCATTACAAAAGATGGTCTTGCCCAGCCGCATGAGTCGTGTATGCGGGTGCAACTGAAGGGGATTTTGCTTTAGGTAATGCGCAAATGCCTTGGCGGAAAGCGGCCGACCCGGGCTACTAAAAAAGGCATGCGGCTTGGGCTCACTCAAATACGATGCAATCCCTGGCAGCATGGTATCGGCGGAGTCGAGCTTCAAGCTCTTTAAGTGCGTGCGTAACTGTTTAACCAGCTCTGGCGGCAGGGTGTCTGGTTGATCGGTTGCAGTTTGCTGTGGATCTTCGTAGCGTCTATCTAGTGCGGGTAGGGTATCCAATGATTCTGCTAAGCGCCACAAACCCTCTTGGAGTAATTCGCGGTAGGATGCCGCCCGAAATCCAACAGACCAGGTTTGACAGCCCGCATCCAGCGAGATGCCTTCGTGCGCCACATGCGGCGGCAGATAAAGCATGTCGCCTGGCTCCAAAACCCAGTCTTGGGTTGGTTCAAACTGCGCCAAAATCTTCAGCGGTAAATTGGGCTTTAGGCTTAAGTCATCTTGCGATGAGATTTTCCAATGCCGACGGCCTGACATCTGAATCAAAAATACATCGTAGGAGTCTACATGTGGGCCAACACCGCCGCCGGGGCCGGCTATGCTAATCATGAGGTCGTCGAGCCGTACATCGGGAATAAATCGAAACCAAGACAAAACGGTTTTGGCTGCTGGGTGGAGGGTATCTGCGCCCTGCAGTAATAGTGTCCAATTTGCTTGGCTGATCGCTGGAATCGATTTCCTAGAAAAGGGGCCGCGAGCCATTTTCCAGGGCTTGCTTTGAATCAGCCGGGATTCACCATCGGGATGTCCTGCCAGTACAGCTAAATCAGCTGCAGAAATCGGGCTTTCGAGTGGCTCGCCAGCATCCTTCGCAAGCGCAAATGCGGGAATGGCTGCGCGCACCAATAAGGGCTTTTTATGCCAGTACTGCTGCATAAATTGTTGAGGACTAATCCCGCCCAATAGAGCCCAAGGCGCCTTGATGGGTAAGGGGTAAGGTGGTGTTGGCGGCTCGTAGGGCGTGCTCAAGTAAAATGATTTCATCTGCAGTTCATAATTAATCTGACCATAGGCTTTTCATACAACGCGCATGAAGATCGAAAAAAATACCGTCGTGTCGCTTCGTTATAAATTAACCGATGCGCAAAACAACCTCATCGAAGAGCCCGATTCCCCGATGGTATACCTCCACGGTGGTTACGACGGCACTTTTCCAAAAATAGAAGCGCTATTGGACGGCCATGAACTCGGTTTTGAAACCACAGTGCAGCTTGAGCCTAGCGATGCATTCGGGGAGTACGACCCCGAATTATTAAAAATTGAGCCCCGTGTGCGTTTTCCCGAGCCAATTGAAATTGGTATGCAGTTTGAAGGAATACCCGAGGCATTAGACGAGCAAGACGAAATCGTTGCCAGCGATGATGATGCGGAAGACGACGATGATTTGCAGCCTTTAATCTATACCGTTACAGATGTCGCTGATAGCCAGGTCGTGCTTGATGGCAATCATCCCCTTGCTGGCATGGCCCTGCGTTTTACTTTGCTAGTAATGGATATCCGCTCTGCCACCGAAGAAGAGATTCAGAATCGCCATCCAGAAGGCGTTGACGCTATTACCTTTGGCATGCCAAACGACGATGAGGACGATGTTGACTTAGACCAGTTAATTGATGCGGCCTCAGATACGGGTAAAAATAATCCACGCACCTTGCACTAAATCAGATTTACTCTTTTAACCACTGCTTGATGGTATCGAGATCGTGTTTGGTCTCTTGACCAGTAGTTGACTTCGATGGTTCGCTGCCATCCAGGACCGCGGTACCACTCAACTTGGCTACTTGGGTCTCGAGCAGCTTGATTTTGGCTTCTTGTTCAAGAGTTGCATCAATCAAACCCTTCAGCGCCATCGATACTGGATCATCGACATTGGGCGTAATGCCATACGCAGAAAAGTATGCCTTTTTGTCATTGACATCGCTGCCATTTTCGCCAGAAGGCAAGTCGGGATGCAAAATGCGTGCGGGCACACCGACTGCAGTAGCGCCCGCAGGGATTTCTTTCAGTACAACGGCATTGGATCCAACGCGCGCACCATCGCCCACCGTAAAGCCGCCAAGCACCTTGGCACCTGCGCTGATTACAACTCCTTTACCTAGAGTCGGGTGACGCTTAACACCCTTATAGAGTGAAGTTCCGCCGAGTGTGACGCCTTGGTAAATGGTGCAGTCATCGCCAATTTCAGTGGTCTCGCCAATCACAATGCCTAGGCCGTGATCTAAAAAAACGCGCCGACCAATTTTTGCCCCCGGATGAATTTCAATTCCGGTCAAGAGCCGAGCGAGCATGGACCAAAATCGGGCAACCCACTGTAAGCCGCTATTCCATAAAAAGTGGGCAACGCGGTGGAGCCAAACGGCATGCAAACCAGGGTAGCAGGTGATGACCTCCCAGCGGTGTCGTGCGGCAGGATCACGGGCAATAATCGAATCAACTTCGTCAAAAAGGGCGTTCAGCATGCTTGCAGTTTAAAGCGAAAGCTTATTTTCTCAGAAGCATCTGTTTTGCGATGCCTCGAAGCAAGTCAATTTCCTCGGTTTGCAGCTCTGCTCGGGCAAAAAGCGCCTCAAGCCGAGCCATGAGTTTCTTTGGGTTTTCGGGGTTCAAGTAGCCAATAGACTCCAGCCCTAAACGCAAATGCTCCAGCATTGCGGTAACGGCGGCGGGATCGGCGGGGTCTTCGGGCGATAGTCTTGGAGCCAAATCAGCACCAGCACTACCGAGCTCCTTGATAAGGCCCTCGCGCAGGCTATAGGCGCACACCATAACCGCTTGGGCTAAATTGAGAGATGGGTAGGCTGGGTTGGCCTCAAGCCAAACTCGGTGACTGCACAAGGCCAAATGGGCATTATCAAGACCGGTTCGCTCGGGCCCAAACATCAATGCAACCCGCTTTCCTTGGCTTAATTTCGCAACAATGCGCTCACGTGCTTCTAGCCAATCCAGGCCAGGCGGGCCAAACTCCCGATCGCGGCTGGTTAATCCGAGGACTAAGGTGCAGCCGGTGACGGCAGCATTCAGGTCGGCTTCTACTGCGCTTCCTTCCAATACATCTATAGCACCACTGGCCAAGGCTACCGCCTCCGGTTCGTAAGCTATCCCCGGTATTTTGGGGTTAACTAAACACAGATCATGAAAGCCCATGGTCTTTAATGCCCGCGCTGTTGATCCCACATTGCCGGGGTGGCTGGTTTCCACCAAGATCGTCCGTAGCTGGGCAAATGCATCTACTGCTCGCTGATCGGGGGGTAGTACTGGGGTCATGGCGTCCTTGTTTTTCATGGGAATGCTGTCAGATCGTTTAGAATCAAGCCGTTAGCTCGGTATTGGCTTTGGGCTTGTTCTTATTTAATTTGTTCACCACTATATATGCACCCCATGTTAAATGTGGCCATCAAGGCTGCCCGTCGTGCCGGAAACGTGATTAATCGCGCCTCTCTGAATTTAGAGCGGCTGCAGGTTGACCGCAAGCAGCACAACGATTTTGTAACAGAGGTGGATAAAGCAGCCGAGGAAGCCATTATTGAAATGCTCAGCGACGCCTATCCAACGCATGGTTTTTTAGCAGAAGAAACTGGTGAACACAATCCTGGAGCAGAGTCGGTTTGGATCATCGATCCGCTAGACGGCACCACCAATTTCATTCATGGTTTTCCACAATACGCGGTATCGATTGCACTCTCGGTTGCCGGTGTGACGCAGCAGGCAGTGGTCTATGACCCAAATCGCGATGAGCTATTTACAGCAACCCGCGGAAGCGGCACCTACTTGGATCGTCGTCGCTTGCGTGTAGCAGGTCAAACCCGTTTAAGCGGTTGTTTGCTGGGCACGGGTTTTCCGTATCGCGAGGACCAAGACCTCCAAACCTATTTAAAGATGTTTGCCGACATGACGGCACAGTGTGCTGGCTTGCGTCGCCCTGGTGCCGCCTCGCTCGATTTGGCTTATGTTGCCGCAGGGCGTTACGACGGTTTTTTTGAGAGCGGTTTAAAGCCATGGGATATGGCTGCAGGAGCGTTGCTCATAACCGAAGCTGGCGGTTTAGTTGGCACCTACCGCGGCGAAGAAAACTACCTCAATAGCGGCGAAATTATGGCGGGCAATCCCCGCATCTTTGCTCAGCTAGCGCAACAGTTAGCGAAGTACAGCAAAGCCTAAAAGCAAACTAACAGCAAAGCCAGCAAAGAACGATTTAGTTTTTCACTAAATCCAAGTAACGCACGCCGTGCTGATCAATCCGCAATGCACTTGCTTTGGGCAAGTACGCTTCAGGATGATCTAAATCCCAGTCGGATAGAACCCAGCGTTGCCACTCAAGGCCCGCAAGGATTTCGTGATGGTGGGCGGGTAAGTGGGTGTGACCATGAATGAGTTTATGGCTTGATTGCGACCGAAGCAGCGCTGCGCAGGCTTCGAGTGTGACATTGCCTTTTGGATTGACGCCATCCAGACTAAAGCGCGAATCACGGCGATATTGCGCTCTACTGTTTTTTCGTAGGCGATCGGCAATCGCATGACGCCAAGAAAGTGGCAGGCGCAGAAACCAATTTTGAATCGATGGCTTGCGTGTCCAGCTGCGATACAGCTGGTAGCCGCTATCGGCAGTGCATAAGCCATCGCCATGGCTTAAGGAGTATTGATCGCCGGCGATCTCAACTGTGCATGGGTCGGGCAATAAGGTCATGCCCGTTTTTTTTAAGAATGCGTTGCCGACTAAAAAATCCCGATTGCCATGCATGTAATACGTTTTTAAACGGCTTGATAGTCCTACTAACGCATTTTTTACTTCCCCATGGAAGGGCGATTGTGCATTGGCATCATCGCCTACCCAGTATTCAAATAAATCACCCAATATAAAAACTGCCTCAACTTCACGCGCTTCCTTTTCACAGAAATCAAAAAAGCGCTGCGCCGTCAAGGGCATTGACGGCGTCAGGTGCAAATCTGAAATCAGAAAGGCGCTGGCGTGACTAAACTGCATCAGACGCTTACGCCCAGAGCCGATCGATCGATGGTGTGCTGGAATTATTCAGCAAGAACACTTGCTTTCTCAATCACCACATCTTCCGTTGGCACATCTTGATGAAATCCTGAGCTACCGGTTTTCACTTTGCGAATGGCGTTGACTACATCCATGCCATCGCTAACGGCTCCAAATACAGCATAACCCCAGCCTTGTGCAGTCGGTGCAGTGTGATTTAAGAAGTCATTGTCATTCACGTTAATAAAAAACTGGGAGCTTGCTGAATGGGGTTCATTGGTGCGGGCCATTGCAACTGAGCCATTGACATTTTTGAGTCCATTAGTGGCTTCATTTTCAATCTCGGCTTGGGTGGGTTTTTGTTTCATGCCAGGCGCCATACCACCACCCTGAATCATGAAGTTATCAATGACGCGATGGAAGATGGTGCCGTCGTAGTGACCGCTTTTAACGTAGGCTAAAAAGTTAGCGACGGTCTTGGGCGCTTTTGCAGCATCCAGCGTCAAGGTGATGTCGCCTTTATTGGTTTTGAGGAGTACTTGTGCCATTGCTAGGTTTACTTTCTTGAGGGTTGGTAATGGGTTTGGGTGTATTGGGTGAGTTTGGTGCAGATGGGTTGTTACTGGCCTGGGGCGTTTTTAAAATACCAAGCAGGGCGGTGGCACGGCGTTGGTATTCACGCTGGTTGGTGCGTTGTTTGGCTGCATCGATGTAGGCTTTTGCAGCAAGGCGGGTATAAACCTCGCCCAAATTGGCAGATGCAAGCGCGTAGCTTGGTTTGAGTTTGAGTGCGAGCTCTAAATAATCTCGGGCCTCAATCCATTGCCCTTGGTTGGCGGCCAGCGCTGCTAAGTTGTTGTACGGCTCAGCTAACTCCGGAAATTGCTGGGTGATTTCAATCAAGGTTTTTTGCGCTGCTGGATATTGCTTTAACTCAATTTGCAGGCGGGCAAGTACAAAACGCAATTGCACATTACGGGGATTTTTAACCAACATTTCATTGATGCGCTTGATTGCTTCAGGATACTTTTGGGCTTTGACCAACTTTTCAATTTCAGTGGGTATGCCATTGCGAATCACTGGATCAGGCTCAATGATCAGAAACGATAAGAAGGGCAGCGCAACGGTTTCAGAGAGTTCGGGTGGTAGGGGGTCGAATCCCGCATTGGGGGTAAGCCGAGGGGGCTCATTGGGCCCAAAACCGCCTAAAAAAGGAGCGAGTACCGTGCTGGGCTGATCCTGAACTGCCGCTGGATTACCAAAAGCCTGCGCGTTAACCTGACTCGGCAGCGCTAAGGCTATGAGCAGTAATCCTGACCATAAGCCTAAGGCGGATGCGTTCACGTGCGGGGGCGTCTGCAATGGCGGGCTTGAGGTCATGGTAGCGAGGTGTAAAGGGGTAAAGAAGGGTCGTATTCGATATACTCAGCGCTCAGTCTAACAAATCACGCTTGTTTTATCCGACTTGCCCCTTCTTTAGCGCCTATGCTGCAAATTTATAACACCCTCAATCGCTCCAAACAGGTCTTTACCCCCTTGGCTTCAGGTCAGGTCAAGATGTACGTCTGCGGCATGACGGTATACGATTTTTGCCACATTGGCCATGCCCGCGTGATGATTGTGTTTGACATGGTGGCGCGCTGGTTGCGTGCCAGCGGCTACGAGGTGATCTATGTCCGCAACATTACCGATATCGACGACAAGATTATTCAGCGAGCGGTTGAAAATGGCGAGCCGATTGCGGCCTTAACTCAGCGTTTCATAGATGCCATGCATGCCGATTCGGATGCGCTCGGTCTGATGCGGCCCGATCAAGAGCCACGGGCTACCGCCTTTATTGAGCAAATGCAGGGCATGATCGGTCGCTTGATGGAACAAGAGATCGCCTACCAGGCAGACGATGGCGATGTGAACTACGCGGTACGCCTCTTTCCAGGCTATGGTCGCCTATCCGGAAAATCCCTGGATGATCTGAATGCGGGTGAGCGCGTTGCAGTCGGTAGCGGAAAACGCGATCCACTTGATTTTGTATTGTGGAAAAGTGCGAAAGAAGATGAGCCCAGTGACACGCGCTGGCAATCCCCTTGGGGTGAAGGCAGGCCAGGCTGGCACATTGAGTGCTCGGCAATGTCCTGCGCACTGTTAGGCCAGCACTTTGATATACATGGTGGTGGCGCTGATTTGCAATTCCCGCACCATGAGAATGAGATAGCCCAAACCGAAGGCGCGCTCTACGGTCAAGGGCGCAGTGACAGCGATACGCCTTGGGTCAATTACTGGATGCACAATGGCCATATTCGGGTAAATCAAGAAAAAATGTCCAAGTCACTTGGCAATTTCTTTTTGATCCGAGATGTATTAACGCAGTATGACCCTGAAGTGATTCGCTTCTTTATTCTGCGCGCCCATTACCGTAGTCCAGTTAATTACAGCGATGTTCAGCTCGATGAATCCCGTACAGGTCTCGTGCGTCTTTACACCGCCTTAGCCCAAGCCAATACCATTAATGTGCCAGCGAGTCAGAACGCTACGCTGACTGCGCCTTGGGTCCAGCGCTTTAATGCGGCAATGGACGATGACTTCAATACGCCCGATGCGATTGCGGTTTTATTTGATCTCGCCAGCGAGCTCAATCGGAAGCACGCTAGCGGCGAGCTGGATGCAGTTCGTGCGCTTGCTCAGACAATGCAAGACCTTGCTGGTGTTCTCGGTTTTCTGGAGCGCGATCCATCTGCCTTTTTGCAAAGTGGTAGTCGGGGTGAGTTAGACGCATCTGCAATCGAGCAACAGATTGCCGCCCGCGCAGCAGCAAAGCAAGCGAAAGCATTTGAAAAAGCAGACGCAATACGTGCTGAGTTACTCAAGCAAGGCGTTGTCTTGGAAGATAAGCCAGGAGGGGTCACCGAATGGCGACGAGCGTAAAAAAACCAGTAGTCAAAAAAATAGTAGCTAAAAAAACAGCAGCGAAAAAACCGCTTGCGCGCAAAACAGCGGCAGCAAAAACAGTGGGTAAGGCTGTAGTTACAGCAGCAGAGCATGCGCTGCCGCCTAATCAAGGTGAACCCAGCCTAACGGAGATGGCGCCGGATTACTGGGATCAGGCCTGTAAAGAGCTCATGAAAAATGATCGCATTCTGAAAAAGCTGATTCCCAAGTACGGCACTGGTTTTTTGGTGACGCGCGGAGACCCCTTTACTACCTTGGCAAGGGCGATTGTGGGTCAGCAAATCTCGGTATCGGCTGCCCAAGCCGTGTGGGATCGCATGCTGATTGCCGTTGGCAAAAAAGTGACTCCCGCCCGCATTTTGGCTGCAACGCCGGAAGCACTTCGGGCCGCAGGGCTTTCCGGACGCAAGGTGGAATACATTCGCGATTTGGCCGATCACTTTGCCTCGGGCCGCCTGCATGCCAATCAGTGGCGTGATATGGACGACGAAAGCGTGATCCGAGAGCTGAGTACCATTCGGGGTATTGGTCGCTGGACTGCAGAAATGTTCTTAATATTCAACATGATCCGGCCGGATATCCTGCCTTTGGATGATATTGGGCTGATTAAGGCCATTTCCCTTAATTACTTCAGCGGCGAGCCGGTTAGCCGCCATGAGGCTAGGGAAGTTGCTGCCAATTGGGCCCCGTGGAGGACGGTTGCAACCTGGTATATGTGGCGAAGTATCGACCCGATCCCGGTGGAATACTAAAATCAAGATATGAAGACTACTTTTTTGGATTTTGAGCAGTCCATCGCCGAGTTAGAGGCGAAGATCGACGAACTGCGTTTTGTGCAGGACGAGTCCTCGGTTGACATCTCCGATGAGATAAAGACGCTTTCAGAAAAAAGTCAGCAGTTAATTAAAGACATTTATGCGGCGCTGACCCCATGGCAAGTATCCCAAGTCGCGCGTCATCCGCAGCGCCCCTACACCTTAGATTACGTCAGCGGTCTTTTCACTGACTTTCATGAACTGCATGGCGATCGCACATTCGCAGACGACCAATCGATTATTGGCGGCTTAGCCCGTTTCAATGGCGCAGCATGCATGGTGATTGGTCATCAAAAAGGACGCGATACCAAAGAGCGAGCATTACGAAACTTTGGCATGAGTAGACCCGAGGGTTATCGCAAAGCAATGCGCCTGATGCGCCTTGCTGAGAAATTTCAGATTCCTGTATTTACGTTTGTGGATACGCCAGGCGCATTCCCAGGCATTGATGCCGAAGAGCGCAATCAGTCTGAGGCGATTGGCCACAACCTGTATACCCAAGCAGAGTTAACCGTACCGATTATCGCCACCATTATTGGTGAGGGCGGTTCGGGCGGTGCCTTGGCAATCGCCATGGGGGATGCCGTGTTGATGTTGCAAAACTCAACCTACTCCGTTATCTCGCCGGAGGGCTGCGCCTCGATTTTATGGAAGACCGCCGCAAAGGCACCAGAAGCGGCTGAGCAATTGGCCCTGACTGCCCAGCGCTTAAAAGGCCTTGGCTTAATCGATAAGATTGTGCCGGAGCCGACTGGTGGGGCGCACCGCGATTACGCAAGCATGATGGATAACATGCGAAAAGCATTGACTGAGTCACTTAAGGCATTTCAGTCGATGGATGTGGATACGCTACTCGAGCGCCGCCATGAGCGCCTGATGAGTTATGGCAAGTTCAAGGAAACCAATCCCAAAGCCTAAGCCCAAGTTTGGGCTAGCGCAATCTACCCAAGATGCTTTGCGTTTGGGGGCGGTGAATCGAACTACTACTCTACCTCGATTGGCGATTGCTTTAAGTGGCGGACTGGATTCAGTGGTATTACTGGACGCTATTTGCCGACTG
>JBEBBK010000016.1:0-14308 GCA_041158405.1 Pseudomonadota bacterium | reverse complement strand
CGACATACTAATAAATAAGGAATTTTTCATGGGTGCCGGCATTAAATACGTAAGTGACGCTTCATTCGAGCAAGATGTTCTGAAATCCGATAAGCCTGTTTTGCTTGATTTTTGGGCAGAGTGGTGCGGTCCTTGCAAAATGATTGGCCCTATTTTGGAAGAGTTGTCGACCGAGTACGGCGACAAAATCCAAATCGCCAAAATGAATGTGGACGAGAACCAAGGCGTTCCTGCGCAGTTTAATATTCGCGGCATTCCGACCTTGATCCTTTTCAAAGGGGGTGCGGTGGCAGCCCAAAAAGTAGGCGCCCTCTCCAAATCCCAGTTGGCCGCCTTCATCGACGGCAATATTTAAGTATCCCGTAAGACAGGCTCACTACTCGAGCCTGTCTTTGTTTCAGGCCTTTTTTGGGTAAACCCCTTTTTATTGAGCTCCATTCTTGCCAAATGGCGTTTTTAGTGTAATATCCTCAAAACGCACTAATCAGTGCTTCCCCATTTTCTGGTTCTACATCCCCCCCTCCTCTTTTGTTTCTTGATTTACTACCCTGATTAATTCCAAGCTCATTTTTTGTAGCGCCCATCTCATTTAGATCTCCACTGAACGCAACATCCCTTTTTCCTTTCGGCCCGCTGCCTTTGTAGCAGTCACGCCTCTCCACTTACCCACTTAGATCACTAAACACAATGCAATTAACTGAATTAAAAGTACTCCACGTTTCCGCCCTACTCGAGATGGCTGCTAGCCTCGAAATTGAAAATACCCAGCGGATGCGCAAACAAGAATTAATGTTTGCGATTTTGAAAAAGCGGGCCAAGTCCGGCGAATCCGTGTTCGGCGACGGCGTACTGGAAGTATTGCCCGACGGTTTTGGCTTTTTACGCTCCCCCGAAGCTTCCTACATGGCCTCGCCCGATGACATTTATATCTCGCCAGCCCAAATTCGTCGTTTTAATCTGCATACCGGCGATAGCGTTGAGGGCGAAGTTCGGACACCAAAGGACGGCGAGCGTTACTTTGCACTAGTCAAGGTCGATAAGATTAATGGCTTAGCGCCAGAGGCTCTGAAGAACCGCATCATGTTCGAGAACTTGACGCCACTTCACCCCAATCGCACCATTCATTTAGAGCGCGACATTAAAGCCGAAGAGAATTTAACGGGCCGCATCATCGATATGATCTCACCCATTGGCTTTGGTCAGCGCGGCTTAATCGTGTCTTCACCCAAGTCAGGTAAGACAGTGATGATGCAGCACATTGCCCATGCCATCTCTAGCAATTTCCCGGATGCCATTCTGATTGTGCTGTTAGTGGATGAGCGCCCTGAAGAGGTTACTGAAATGCAGCGCTCCGTTCGCGGTGAAGTCGTTGCCTCTACCTTTGATGAGCCAGCGGTACGCCACGTTCAAGTAGCCGAGATGGTAATTGAAAAAGCCAAGCGCTTGGTGGAGATGAAAAAAGACGTCATTATTTTGCTTGATTCCATTACCCGCCTTGCGCGCGCTTACAACACTGTCGTGCCATCGTCCGGCAAAGTGTTGTCGGGCGGTGTCGACGCCAATGCTCTGCAGCGCCCCAAGCGCTTCTTCGGTGCGGCGCGTAATATTGAAGAAGGCGGCTCTTTAACGATTTTGGCTACTGCCTTGATTGAAACCGGCAGCCGCATGGATGACCTGATTTATGAAGAGTTTAAGGGCACCGGCAATATGGAAGTCCACCTCGAGCGCCGCTTAGCCGAGCGCCGGGTCTACCCAGCGATTAATCTGAATAAATCCGGTACCCGCCGTGAGGAATTGCTGGTCAAGCCAGAAAATCTCCAAAAAATCTGGGTTTTACGCAAGCTATTGGCTGATATGGATGACATTGAAGCGATGAACTTTATTGTGGATAAGCTCAAATCGACCAAAAATAATGGGGAATTCTTCGATCTGATGCGCCGCGGAGGCTAAGTAGCCTAGGCTAGATTGATGACAAATCTAGCCTTTCTTGTTGATTTCATGGCATAATTTCGTTTTTGCGACACCTTGAGTGTGGCTTTTTTTTGATTTACCGTTGCATTTACTTTTACCTGGGCAAGTATTTCACTTCTCTCAATGGAACTGAAACGGCTACCTGCAATAAGGACACTTATGAAACCTGGCATTCACCCTGATTACCGCGAAGTTGTTTTTGTCGATGTATCGAACAACTTCAGCTTCAAGACCCGCTCCACCATCAACACCAAAGAAACCGTTAAATGGGAAGATGGCAAAGAGTATCCCCTTTCTAAAATTGAGACCTCCTCCGAGTCCCATCCTTTCTACACTGGTACCCAGAAGATTATGGATACCGCTGGCCGGGTTGAGAAATTCCGTCAGAAGTTCGGCAGCAAAGCCGTTGCGAAGGCAACTGGCGATGGCGTTGCTAAAACGGCTGAGAAAAAAGCAGCTGCTGCTGAAACCAAAGCCGCTGAAAAACCAGCAGCCAAAAAAGCGGCTGTCAAGAAAGCGTAATGATTTTGTGGGAGTAAGCTGTGCTTCTCCCGCAATCCCCAAAAGGCAGCCTGTGCTGCCTTTTTTCTTAGCTGAAATTTTTATCGCCCGAATGCATCCTCACTCGCACCATTTGCACCATTCGCATGGTTAAACTTACCGCCGCCGCTACCGCATCGATTCCGCGCACCGTCATTTTTGCGCTAACGCTAATCTATGGCTTGGCCGGTTTATTTCAACGCGATCCTTGGAAGAACGAGGATGCAATCGGCTTTGGTGGCATGTTCACGGCATACCAAGGCACTCTTCAAGATTGGCTTGTCCCCCACTTGGCTGGGCGCGAAGCCGCACTGGGCGCCCCACTGCCATACTGGCTCGGCGGCTTCCTCATGGAATGGTTTGGACCACTCATTGGTTTGGCGAACGCCAGCCGACTGTATTCCGCAATTTGTTTTTTTGCAGCTGCCATTGCCATTTGGTATGCGACGTATCTATTAGGACGCCGGCGTGAAGTGCAACCCATGGCACTTGCCGTAGGCGGTCAACCGCAATCCAAAGCCTATGGCATGACCTTGGCCGATGGCGCTCTACTTATTTTCCTGGCTTGTGTTGGCTTGGCGCAGCGTGCCCACGAAACTACCCCCATGATGGCTCAATTGATGGGCATCAGCTTGGTTCTTTATGGCACAGTACGCGGTCTTGACAAACCATGGCAAGGCGGCGCATGGACTGGCTTGGGGATTATCGTCTTGGCACTCTCCAGTAATTTGTACCTCACCGCCCTCGTCGTATTGACTACAGCAAGCGCCGTTTTTGTCAGTAATGCGCGATTGCGCTTTCGGTGGTCGCTCACATCCCTTGTGCTGGGCCTGATCGGCTTTGCACTCTGGCCTTTGCTCTGGGCCCTATTCGATTTAAATGAATTCCAGCGGGCCAATGCATTGGACGCCTGGCTGAATGTGCCACCGATGCAGAGCAGCCCTTCCGCTGAATCAATCAGTTTCTTGGGCGTGAACTTCTGGCTCTATGCCTGGCCGGTATGGCCTCTTGCAATCGTGGCAATAGTGCATTGGGCTCGAGAAAAAAATGCTGGCTCTTGGCGCGCGCCGCATTTATGCATTCCGCTGGGCCTCATACTCAGCGGAATCATCTACGTACTGCTCCGCGTGGATGCCAACGAACATGATTTGATCGTATTGATTCCGCCCATGGCTATTCTGGCTATTTTTAGCTTGCCGATTCTGAAGCGTAATCTGATTAGCTTTATTGATTGGCTGGCGATGCTGAGCTTTACCCTCATTGGTTTAGCCATTTGGGTGATTTGGCTTGCAAAGATAACAGGCTTCCCAGCCAGCACCGCAGCCAACGTAGCGCGCTTCATACCAGGCTACGAGGCCCAATTTAGCCTTACTGCCTTTGTGATCGCCATTGGCATTACTGGCCTTTGGGTTGCAGTCATTCGCTGGCGCACTTCACGCGCACCTAAAGTAATCTGGCGCTGCTTGATTATTTCGGCATCTGGTACTGTATTGATGTGGGTACTTTTGATGACCCTTTGGCTACCCACCATCAATTATGCTAAAACATACCGCTTTGTAGCAGAGCGTTTAGTACAGGCAGCCCCCAAGAATGCGCGCTGCATTGATACCAGTAATCTTGGCCCTGCGCAGCTTGCTTCATTTAACTACTTCACAAAACTCCCCTTGCGGGATGATGCCAGTTGCCCTTATGTATTGACCCATAGCCAATTGGAAGCAAAGGCCTACGCTAGCCTCAATCAAAAAACGATTACCTTGCTGTGGGAAGACCGGCGTGCCGCTGACCGCAATGAGCGCTTGAGGCTTTACCGCGTGACTCCTGAGTAGCTGATTTAATAAAAAGATATGTGTTTACATCCTTCGGAGTAGGGTCTAAACACCACTGCACATGCTTTATCGATGGCACAGTAAAATAGCTTCTTGAAGAACACAATCATTACAGTCGGCCTCTTGTTACCGATGAGCTATTTCCCATGCTTCTAAGGCTCTCTCGCTTACGCGAGGACATTCCAGCATTACTTAAGTTAGCAGGCCCATTATTGGTAGGCCAGCTTGCTGTAATTGCGTTTGGCGTCCTCGATACTGCGATGACGGCACGTTATTCCGCCGATGATTTAGCAGCATTGGCCATAGCTTCAGCGATTTTCATTAGCGTCTATGTTGGCCTTACCGGCGTTGTTTCGGCATTGGCGCCGATTGCTGGCCAACTGTTTGGCGCCAAGCGCTACGATGAGATCGGCGAGGAAGTACGTCAAGCCATTTGGCTTTCCGTTCTGCTTAGCCTAATCGGTGCACTGGTTCTCTGGAATGCCGATTTGATCTTGGACATTTCGCAAGTGAGTCCTGAGATTCATGCAAAAGCCAGTCTCTACATGCACATCTTGGTACTGGGGCTACCTGCCAGCATGGCAATGCGCGTGCTGATCGCGCTGCACAATGCCGTATCCAGACCAACCATCATTACGGTGGTGCAATTGCTTGGTTTAGCTGCTAAGTTCCCGCTGAACTATTTATTTATCTATGGCGCTTTTGGTATTGAAGGCATGGGAGGCCCTGGCTGCGCAGTAGCGACAGTCATTATTAATTGGCTCTGGCTACTCATTACCCTGTGGATTGTGCTCGCAGATCGTTTTTATAAGCCCTTTGCCCTATTTGCTCGCTTTAGCAGGCCAGACTTTCATCGCATTGGCGTCATCCTTAGATTGGGCATGCCGATTGGATTTAGCTACCTCATCGAAGTAACCTCATTTACCTTTATGTCGCTCTTTATTGCCCGCCTTGGCACGGAAGCCTTGGCTGGACACCAAATTGTTGCCAATATTGGTACCGTTATCTACATGGTCCCCTTATCCCTATCGATTGCAACCATGACGTTAGTATCGCAATCGATTGGCGCGAATCAACAATCGAGGGCCGAGCAAATTGGCTGGTCTTCGGTCTTTTTTACTACCACCGCCTGTGCAGTCATTGGGCTCACGGCCTGGTTTTTTAGAACCGAATTACTCAACTGGTACGACCCCCCAGAGGAAGTAAAGCAATTTGCCATTCCGCTCTTTTTGTTTATCGCCTTCTATCAAATATTTGATGCCTTGCAAGTCAGTGCTGCATTTATTTTGCGCGCTTACCGGATTGCGTTTTGGCCAATGCTCATTTATGCAGTATCGCTCTGGGGTGTCGGGCTCGGTGGCGGCTATATGCTGGGATTTAATATCACTGGCAATGTTCCATTGGCATTGCAAGGTGCCAGTGGCTTTTGGGCTGCTAATAGCATTAGCCTAGGAGTTGCTGCTGTATTTCTGTTGTATCTCTTTAAGCGCACCGCAGTCCACTTTCAGAAAACACACCCCGCTATTACTGTTTAGTCTTCTCCAGTGGCTTGGCTTTAACTAATATCTGCCACATTAAAGAGAGGCACGCTTTAAAAAAATTGTCATCAAATACCAGTACAGTAACCTTATGAAAAAGTTACTGATTGATCTATTCACCAGAGCATGGGCTAAAACCGATGTTGCCACCAAAGTCCAAATTCCGACTCACGAAATTACCCCAACTGAAATACCAGTAGAGAAGCCAGTTCCAATAACTACCCCCGCACCAAAAACATATACGTATTCACCAGAAAAGCCTCAAACCCTTTACTTTCAGCGGGATGGCGATGCGCGAAAAATTGCCTACACCATATCCGGTGACCGAAACGCTGAAAAAACCTTACTTTGCCTTCCTGGCTTACTCGAGACCAAAAATTCATTTGCGCTTGTTCATGATTATTTTTTGTCGGTTGAGCACTGCGAAGTGATCGGCGTTGATTTTTCAGGGAGGGGGCAATCAGACTCGATTGACAATCAAGATGAATACAAAATGTCACTGTATTTAAATGATTTAACGCATTTCATAAACGAAAACATCTTAGCGGCTAAGGGTTCCCAAAAAAAAATCACCGTCTTAGGCACTAGCATGGGGGGAGTGCTCGCGATGTATCTAACGCAGCATCATGGAAAGGCCATCGATGGGATTATTCTCAACGATATTGCCCTCACTGTAAATTGGACGGCACTTTATTCGCTTTATAAGTCCATGAAAAATAAAACGGGCTTCAAAGGGATACGCGAGATGGCAAGTGATTTGCGCGTGGATGAACAAGTCATTTCAGACGTTCAACAGCCAAGCCACTTTGATTTGCCATACAAGGCAGACGTATGGGGCATGAACTTTCATGAGGCCTTGGAAGGTTACCGAGGAAAAATTGCCCTAATTTATGGTGATCAATCCAAGATATGTACAAAGCAACGCATATTAGAAGCAAAAGCACATATTCCACGATTGGAGACCTATGCGGTTGCGGGAGCTGGGCACCCTGCCCCACTAAATGAACCCGTATGCCATTTCATTCAAAACCAAATGGGGTTAACGTAATAATTTACTTATATAAATTAAGGAAATTATCTGGGGTTTTAATTTCTTTAATTTCAAGCTCACCAAAGATGAATGTCTCGGAGTTAACCCATTGCCACTGTAAATCCTGAAACACATCTTGGTATGGCCCAGAAAATTTCTGCGATATCCCATAGAAAATATCGCTTAATTCCTGTTCGAGCGCCTCTGGCACTGTCTCAGAAAAATATATTACCTTTTGACCGTCGTACGTTTTGCTAATGCTTGCCCCTTTGATATCGGCTAAGCAGATGCCGATATCGGGATGGTAATTTCGAATAAAGCTTGGCTTTTGATCAGTAATTACGGATCCCAGCTTCCAGACTAAGCCGCACTTGATCTCCATATTGCCCGTTTGGAATATATCCCTCGAAACAATCGAGCCCATTTCCAGTGGAATAATTTGATACTGCATACGCGGTACCCTTAGATGTATGGATTAGGGGCTTAGCTTGACATAACTTTATGACAGCTTGATGAACGTATTGTCGTTATCCGTCATATTTACTTGATATATTCGTGAAGCAAATTTATTAGTACAAGGCTCTACTTGAACTTTGAAACAGAGGTGAAATGACCGCGTACGGAACAGTAAATTGGAGAGTATGCCTACTACTGCTACTCACCTTTGTACCTGCAGTGGCGCAGAGCAATCCGCACGATCTCGATATCAACATTAGTCGAACGGGTGCACGCTTTGATGTAAAGGTGCAATTCACGGCTCCTGTGAGCCCATGTCAGGCCTACGGCTTTCTGACAAGCTATGAGGAAGCAAAAAACATTCCAGGAATTTTGTCTTCTAAGGTGCTAAGCAGAGAAAACAACAAAGTCTTGGTCGAGCGCGTTGCCAAAGAGCGCATCTTGCTAATACCAGTTTATTTGCACTCAACGCTTGAATTTACTGAGGTCTCTACTGCGCAACTCAATTTTACGCAGATAAAAGGGGATGCAAAATCCTATAGCGGTAACTGGATTGTGTCCCCTGACAAAAGAGGGGCTCGGTTCACGCACCATGCTACATTTGAGCTCGACACCAGCATTCCGCTATTTATTGTGCAGTACTTTTTAGAAAATTCTGCAGCAAAGCGCTTTGAAATAATGGCAGAGAGTGTAGCCCAGGTTCAAGTAGCGGCAAATTCACCTTGCAAAATAAATCCGTAATGGGGTTCTTAAAAAAAATCCCAGCACTAAGCTGGGATAAATATTGCGAGGGAGATATCAAACTGCAAATTAATGATACTTAATTGCAATGACAATTTAATGACAGCTTAAATAAAAAAAGTAGCTGAATTTTATTTATTTTTCTTTATTTTCTGTTTATCACCACTTACTTCTCCAGTGATCCCACCTGATTAAAGGTAAAAATAATATCCGCATTAGGCTTTAATAAGCGTTTATTTTTGCCAGCATAATTTAGCTGTAACAGTAAATGGCGGATCAAATTTAAATGCGCCTGTTTTTTATTATTGGCGCGCACGATGGTCCATGGCGCTTTTGCTGTGCTGGTCTTAAGCAACATCGCATTGCGGTAGGTACTGTACGCATTCCATTTTTTCTGGGCCTGCTGGTCAATTGGACTGATCTTCCATTGCTTTAAAGGATCATTTTTACGGGACTCAAGGCGCAGCTTCTGCTCTTGCTTGGAAATGTCCAGGTAATACTTCAGCACGGTAATGCCCGACTGGATCAAGATCGATTCGAGCGAGTTCACTGTCGATAAAAAGGTAGCGTATTGCGCTTTGCTACAAAATCCCATCACCATCTCAACGCCAGCGCGGTTGTACCAGCTCCGATTAAAGAGCACGAATTCACCTCTCTTGGGTAACTGGGCGATGTAGCGCTGAAAGTACCACTGATCAAGTTCGACATCGGATGGCCTACCCAGCGCAACTACCCGTGTCTCGCGTGGACTCAGGTGCTCGGTAATTGCTTTGATCGTGCCGTCCTTGCCGGCCGCATCCCGACCCTCCAGAACAACGAGAATTTGATCGCCGTTTGCGATCAGGCTTTTTTGTAACTTGACCAGCTCAATCTGCAGGAGCCGTAGCTCCTGATCTTCTGCGCCGAGATTGAATCCCGACGTCGCGATTGGCATTAGGAGTTGGTATCACCAGAAGAAGGGGCGCTCCCTGCTGGAGGGGCAGATTTCACAGCGCCTTTTTTTGCAACTACTCTTTTGGCAACTGCCTTCTTGGCCGGCGCTCTTTTGGTAGCCGCCTTCTTGGCAGCTGGTTTTTTTGTGGCTACTCTTTTCACGCTTGGTTTTTTTGCAGCGGCTTTTTTTGCAACCGGTTTTTTAGTAGTTGCTTTTTTAGCTGCTTTTTTTTGCTTAATTGCTGCTTTTTTTGCATCACTGGCGAGCTTTGATGCCCTAGCTTTATCGAGCTTCTTAATCACCGAAGCCTTGGTTGCGTCTAATTTATCCAACTGCTTGGTTAGTTTTTTAATTGTTTTGGTCGTACTCATGAAAAAGACTCCTCTATGTCAGCGTGCAATTTCACTATCGTATGGGGATTTAATGCAAATTTCAAGGAATTATGACAGTTTTAAGTCACCTTTTTTAGTTTTTTTAAGGATCGAATATTTATAAAACCAATGGACTGCAGATAATCCTATTTCGATTGTTATTATGATGTGCCTATGAAACTGCATACCTTATTTTTGGGCCTTATCTTTACCTTGCTTTGCAGCGCTTCCCATGCAAACGTCAACACCATAGCAGTTGCGGCCAATATGAAGGATGCCTTCCTTGCCATTCAGAATGAATTCAAAGCAGATAATAAGGCTGACTTTCGGGTTGTATACGGATCATCCGGCAATATCACTGCCCAGATTTTGAATGGCGCGCCATTCTCACTCTTTATCTCAGCCGACGAAAGTTACCCGCTGGAACTCTTTAAGCGCAAGATGACGGTGGATGAAGGCAAAGTCTATGCCATTGGCAAAATTGCCTTGCTCAGCAAAAAATCAAGTGGCATCACACTCGGAAGCAGTAAAGCAGATCTCATCAAGGCACTCAAGCAAGCCAATAAAATTGCTATTGCCAAGCCAGAATTAGCACCCTATGGCAAAGCCGCAGTCGACTATCTGAAAGCCGAAGGGCTGTGGGATTTAGCCAAAGGCAAGTTGGTTTATGGCGACAATATTAGTATTGCAACCATGTACGTGGCCTCGGGTGCGGCTGACATTGGCTTTACCGCCCTGTCCTTGGCGCTATCACCAGGAATTGCAAAAGAAACGCAACATCTGGTTTTAAATCCGGCACTCTATGAGCTAATCCAGCAGCGCATGGTGCTAATCAAAAACGCACCACGCGATGCGGTTGCGCTTTATCAGTTCATGCAATCACCCAAAGCGCAGTCAATATTGCGCTCCTTTGGATACGCAATCCCCTAATAAAGAATTAATGGCTTAACGCAGCGGTGCAAAACTCGGAACTTGATTGCCCTTAGCGTACATGCACTGCTTATAAGCAATGTTGTATTGCGTTTGCGCTTGATCTTCTTTGTTAGATGCACCCATGGCGCCCATTGCAGAACCGCCCAAGAGACCGATACCTGCGCCCGTTCCAATGTTCTGGCTGCTTCCCCCTTGAATTACTGCTCCAGCTGCGGCGCCCAGGGCGGCACCAATTAATGCACTAGTAGCGCCTTGCTTCAGTGCGGCATTGGAGGTATCTTCAACTGCTTTCGCAGCAAACGTTCTGCACTCCTGATCTTCTTTTTGGAATACATCAAATGGCTTGCCTTCCCTTGGCATTACCGCAATAGTAGGTCCCGTTGGCGCAGAGGCGCAGGCTGCTAAGGTCAGAATGAGGGCAAATGGAATAAGAAAACGGGTCATAGTAGGTCTTTCAAATAAATCGGTAGGAATAGTAGCTAATTAGTACGAGCAGGATTAGAAGGTTTTTGTTGGCTTTGCGTCTGCGGCGGAGGCACTGCAGACTGAACCTGCCATCCTTCCGGGCACGCTCCTACATTCGGAAAATACTGCGCGGCGGACGCGCAAAAATACCAGACTGGGGGCTGGGCTTGTGCTGCCAACACAATGGGCTCAACCAGTACCGGCTGCACATACACTGCAGGTGGTGGGACATATACGTATGGATAAGCGGGATATCCCCACCCAGTTCCCCACGCTCCATTCCAGCCATTTCCCCAGCCGCCGTACCCATAGGGGCCACCATTCCAGTAGCCACGTCTAAATCCTGGTCCGTAGGGGGCTCCATAACCGGGGCCATACGCAATTGGGCGATAGCCATTACCGCCAGAAACACCTACAGCGACATTCCAATTGCCTGCAGTGGCAGGCGTAGACAGCACTAGCAAAGCGAGGGCGAAGCACAAGGTTAGAACGCCCCAAGACATAGCCCTAGAGCTTGGCTTTTGTAATTCGGAAGTGCTTGCTAATGCAGTCATCGCATATTCCCGGTAGTTACGGCAAAAACATCAATTAAAACGCATCAGACCATCATTCAATTTAGCATCTCTACTGCAATAACGCTTTGCAAAGCCGGAAGATGACAGACTTGTACGGTATTACGACTTTCAAAACCCTAATCAATCGTAATGCCTGCTTTTTTTATCAACTTTGACCATTTATTGGATTCCTCCAAAATAAGCTTACTGAGCTCACGTGGACTGCCAGGATTGGGCTCTAGACCACTCATCAAGAGCTTTTGCTTTACTTCCGGCTTTGATAAAGCCTCGATCGTTAAACGATTGAGCTGCTGTTGCAGATCCTTGGGTAAGCCTGCCGGCGCCATTAAGGAGAACCAAGAGACCGCCTCAAAATTAGGCAAGCCCTGCTCTGCCAGTGTCGGTATCTCGGGTGCGGCAGGCGAGCGTTTTAATGTCGTAACGCCCAGGGCAATAATCTCCTGCTGCTGAATCAATGGCAGTGCCGAAGATAGATTATCAAACAGCATGGAAATGCGGCCTCCCAATAAATCAGGCAGGGATTGCGCTCGCCCCTTATAAGGGATGTGGCGTACTTGTACACCTGCGATTTCATTAAAAAGTTCACCCGACATGTGCAGCGACGTACCGATTCCTGAAGATCCAAAAGTCAGTTGATTGGGTTTTGATTTAGCAAGGGCAATTAATTCACGCAAGGAAGTGACGCCGAGCTGCTTATTGACCACCAGCACATTGGGCGTGCTAGCTAAAAAACTGATCGGCGTGAAATCAGAAATAGGATCAAACGGCATCTTGTTATACAGAGCCCCATTGATTGCATGAATACCTACCGTACCGATCAGCAAGGTATATCCATCTGGGCTACTTTTAGCAACGATGTCTGCGCCAATATTGCCGCCAACTCCAGGACGATTTTCGATCAGTACCGGAACATTTAAGGCGGGCTGCCAACTTTCAGCCAATACGCGCGCCAAAATATCCGGCGCACCCCCAGCCGGGAACGTCACCACAATGCGAATGGCTTGCTTTGGCCAAGCAGTATTTTTAACGGGATTGGTTTGCGCAAACGCACTGGCTGTCAGAAACAGCAAGGGAAATAGTAGCGCTATTTTTGAAAACAATGCAGCACGCATTCGCCTCACCTGAGTTCTAGATTCCAAAGTGTTGGCGCAGCCACTGCAGTCCATCGTAGCTAACCGGATCATCGGCACAGGGTCCAATGCCGCACTCGAGAAGTGTTGAGATCACATTGGCCAATACCAGTAGGATGAACCAAATCACCAGCGCCTTAGCAAACCAACCGTGATTGCGGACGCCGCCGCTCGGCAGCATCATTAGAATTGCCTGGGCTGCAATTAAGCCAATGAAGCCAAGAAAAGCCCAGGTATAAAAATGGAGCTCTAAAAAGGTGTTTCCATAACCGGCATCCCCCGGTAGTACATGCAGCAGAATTTGCCGCAAGGATACCGCCATGCCAGCTACTGCGCCCAAAATTCCCCAACCATAATGGGCGCTGTGTGCTCCAAAGCGAATATTCAAAACAAGTGCAATCCCGATCAAGACATACGCAACGCGCTGCAATAGGCACAGCGGGCAAGGCAATTCGCCAAAATACAATTGATCAAAAAAAGCATAACTCAATGAGCTATTAACGGCTAACAAGGCTAATAAATTACCTAGACCTGCAAACGAAAAGGAATTAGCGCGCATTAGAGGCTAATCTTTAAATGGGTGGTTGCATGAAACTGAAACCACGCTAGCAATATAAGTAAAGTAATTGCGGTAAAGCTCAAAGCGAGAATGCGCCGCTCGTACCAAATACACACGGTAGCAAGCAATGCCGTCAAAAAAGGAAGAAACATATACATGGCTTCATTTTAGCGTACGACCACACCATCAAAATGGTTCATTGCATAGGTGAAATAGCGTATAAATAGAGTTAGCAATGTTTATAAAGCGAATCCAAGCGTATGGCAGCAGATCAATACCGATATGACCCCAATCATGACATCGCATTGAATGTCCTGGGTGAGCCGATCGTCCCTTGCTCGTTTGAGCCCCTCACCGGATTTTTTCGGGATGGCTGTTGCAAAACCGATGGGCAGGATTTAGGAAGTCATCTGGTTTGCGCCATCATGACAAAAGAATTTCTAATCTTCAGTCTAGAGCGGGGTAACGATTTAATGACCCCTAGGCCTGAGTGGCAATTTCCGGGCTTAGTACCGGGCGACCAATGGTGCCTCTGCCTTAATCGCTGGAAAGAGGCGCTCGATGCGCAGTGCGCCCCGATGGTTCAGCTCGAGAGTACCAACATCAAAACCCTTGAGCGAATTGATTTAGATACGCTTAAGCAATACGCTGCCAAAGATAGCTTAATTTAAACAATTTGCGTCTTCAGCACAGGTAAGCCAGCTACCTCACCCTCCAGTACATCGCCTTTTTTAATCGGACCGACGCCCGCCGGCGTTCCTGAAAAGATTAAATCACCGGCTTGCAGCGTAAATAGCGTTGAAAGATAAGCAATCGTATCGGGTACATTCCAAATCAACTGATTGAGGTCGCCCTCTTGGCGCACTTCGCCATTGACCATTAATCGAATACTCCCCTGCGATGGATGACCACACTCCGCCACCGGTACTAAAGCAGAGCATGGAGCAGATTGATCAAATGCTTTACCGGTATCCCAAGGCCGTCCCATTTTTTTTGCCTCGCCCTGCAAATCACGCCGAGTCATATCCAGACCAACGCCGTATCCATACACATGATCCAAGGCTTTATCTGCAGCGATATTGGCGCCGCCCTTGCCAATCGCAACCACCATCTCAATTTCGTGGTGCACGTCATTCGATAGACTGGGGTATTGCATATTCTCTCCGTCAGTCACAATCGCACTAGCCGGCTTCATAAAAAAGAATGGTGGCTCACGATCTGGATCGTGACCCATTTCAC
>JBEBBK010000015.1:0-14349 GCA_041158405.1 Pseudomonadota bacterium | reverse complement strand
TCCAAGCGGAGCATGTTGCGGACCAACTCATTAAAGGGATATTCATAAACAATCACGGAATCTATTCTATGCGGAATTGCTCGGCTTAGACCTATTTTTGATGATCCATTGGTGCAAGGCATCGATTTGGGGAATCAGCTTGTCGAGGCTGCCGTCATTGAGAAGAATTGTGTCCGCCGCCGCTAGCCGATCCTCGCGCAATGCTTGTTTGCGCATAATCTGCTCAATTTCGCTACGGTCCAAACTACTGCGCTGCATGACCCGTGCAATTTGTAGCTTCTCGGGGCAGTCAACCACGACCAGATGATCGATGACCTGAGGCCAATAGCCCGACTCCACCAGAAGGGGCACCATAAAGACCAAATACAGGGCGCCGTTTTGATGCGCTAAGCAGGCTTGCCTTAGGGTTTCAGCATGAATGAGGGGGTGGGTAATGGCTTCTAGGGATTGAAGTGTGTTTGGATCATTAAATGCCAGGCGCCTCATCTTAGCTCGATCCAAGGAGCCATCTACCGCCAAGAATTCAGGGCCAAAACGAGCCTGAATTGGGGCGATGGCAGCTCCATGCGGGGCAGTGATGTCATGGGCAATTTGATCCGAATCGATTACCGTTGCCCCGAGCTCAGCCAAGCGCTTAGCTACGACTGACTTGCCAGACCCAATTCCGCCGGTTAATCCAATGAGCGGAACTTGCCCTTTTAGTGCAGAGAGAACGGAATGCGCAGGAGTTGAGGCCATATTAAGTAAATAATGCCAGCAAACGCCAAAAAGGGCCCAAATGGAAAGGCTTGCGCACGGCCTTGTTTTTGCCAGTAAAGCCATATCAGACCGCCCAGTAAGCCACTCAGGGCGGATAGCAACACAATGCCTGGTAAGGCTTGCCAGCCTAGCCAGGCGCCCAGAGCGGCCAGCAGTTTTGCGTCCCCCATGCCCAAGCCATCACGGCCTTTGAGGGAGCGATAAAGCCAATTCAATCCCCAGAAGAATCCAAATCCAACCGTCGCACCGAGGATGGCTTCTTGGGGGCTACAAAAGCGCACATCCAAAAAGAAATTAAATAGTAGGCCGCCGGCAATCAGCCGAAAGGTAATGGAATCCGGAATCCGAAGCGTTCGAAAATCCACGTAAGCCACATATGCCAAGGGCAGAATTAAGCCATAGCGAATCACATCAGCAAACAAGGCGAGATCAGTCAAACTATTTGCCCTAAGTTAAAGATTGGTAAGTAGAGGATTATCACTAATCCCCCAATCAAAAGTCCTACGAATACAACGAGTATAGGTTCTAGGCTGTGGCTCAATAGCTTGAGTCGACTGGCTAACTGCTTTTCGATAGCGTCAGCGCGATTGCTAAGCATAGTTGCTAAAGCGCCACTAGCGCTACCTATTTGCAATAGTTGTGCTGTCTCATGATCAAAAAACCGCTGCTGTGGATCAGCTCTTTTCAAGGCTTCGCCAAAAGACCACCCTTGGGCAAGCGATTTAAAGATGTTCGCACTAAGATCATGGCAAAGCCACTGATTTGAAGTTTGCGCTGTAATACGCATCGCCTCTAATACAGGTAAGCCAGCCTGCATCAAATAACCTAAGCTTCGACACCAGCAGGCTAAGGTCGACTGGCGAAACAGATCCCCTATCACCGGAATCCGTAATAGATACTGATCGCATCGCTTCTGAAACCCCGGATGTCGCAGCCATAGCAGTAAGCTGCTAATTGCCACAAGTACAAATCCGCCAACAATTATCGGCAAGTACAGCATGAACTGCTGAGATGCGCTGAGAAGCAATTGCGTCGTCCAGGGTAAAGGTGCATTGAAGTGATTAAATACGTCACTGAATACGGGGATGACCCAGATGATCATCGCAATCATGAGTAAGCATGCCGATCCTAAGGTAATTAAAGGGTAGGCCATGGCTTGTTGTATCTGGCGATGCAATTCAATTTGTGTGTGCAATTGCTGTTGGATGGTACGCAGTGCAAGGCTGATTTCGCCGGACTCTTCGCTAACGCGGACTAGGCCAATAAAGGCTGGATCAAAAACAGCGTGTTGCATGGATAGGCATTGCGAGAAGCGCTCACCTTGCTTGAGGCGGTGTGCAATGAATGCTGTGACTTTTTGCCACCTAGGCGAAGCTGATTGATGCATGAGCGTTATGCTTTCTAATAAGGGCAATCCGGCATCAAGCAATACCAGCATGCGCTCTACAAAATACAGTTGCTCTTGTTTTCGAAGGGCCATGACTAATGCCAAGAGCCAAGCTGTGTATTGAGCTCGGCAAGGGTGATGCGTCGTTTAGTAATATGAACCATTCCAGCAGAACGCATGTCCTGAAAGCCACTGAGTTGAATCTGCTTACTTAAGTCAGCCATAGTTGAGGTGTTCTCAAATGCATTGGCAATGGCGCTTGTGAAGGGCAAAACTTCATGGATACCAATCCGATCAAATAGGCCTGTTCCGCCACACAGCCGGCAGTCGTCCATCGAATCTTCAGCATGGCATACGGAGCAGATTTGACGTGCTAAGCGCTGTGAGCTAATGCAGCGCAGGCAAGATCTTAAGACATCACTGGCTATGCCTAAGTTACGCAGCCGTTGAATGCTGGCCAGAGCGCCGCGTGTGTGTAAGGTACTTAACACCAAGTGGCCGGTTTGGGCAGCTTGCATGGCAAGTTCAGCAGTCACCGCATCCCGAATTTCCCCAATCATGATGACATCGGGGTCTTGCCGAAGCAGGGCGCGAATAATGCCATTGAAATCCAAGCCGGCTTTTGGGTGGTAGGCAACCTGATTAACGCCCGAAAGACGGATCTCGATCGGATCCTCGATGGTGCAAACATTTCGGCCGCTGGTATTTAATTGGTTTAAGCAACTGTAAAGTGTGCGGGTCTTGCCGCTGCCAGTCGGCCCTGTAACGAGTATCAGGCCATCGGGCTGGGTAATAGCATCCGTGAAGTGGGCCAATTGCTGTGCATGCAAGCCAAGTAAACCTAAATCCAAAGCCGTGCTGGGAGGTGGTAACAAACGCACTACGGCTTTTTCCCCGTGCAGCGTGGGGAGTATGGATACGCGGCAATCGATATCGGGACGGGTGTAATTGAGTCCTACTGATAATCTTCCGTCTTGGGGAATGCGCTGCTCGGCAATATCCAATCTAGCCAGTATTTTGATGCGGGCAATGATGCGCTCGTGCTCGACCGCTATGGGTACCTGAAGTGCTTTTAATTCGCCATCAACGCGGATGCGAATGACGGTTTTGTGTTCGAGCGCCTCGACATGAATATCGCTTGCACGCGCCTGAATCGCCTGGGTAACGATGGCTTGCCAGGCTCGAATAACCGTAAAGTCATCATTTTGTGTAGTCAAATTAATGCAGTACCTTGGATAATGTTGAAGTAAGGAGCCGTGCACTTGGCACACAGGATGGCTTGGCCTTACTGTAGTGATTGATCGCCTTCAGTACTATCGGGCGGGATTGAATTGCCTGTCAGATACCATAGATCCCAATGATGACTTCAGCCTCCTCTCGCTCACAACCCAATCACACGAGCAATGATTGTGTGATTGCGGCACCGTTTGGATGCCTTGGCATCACCACGGAAATGGTGGACGGCAGTTTGATGCTTGCGCACATCCGCTATCTGCCTGCATCGGCAAAGCATAAAGCACCAGGCAATGCCTTAGCAGCCTTGGTCGAGCAACAATGCCGTGCGTATTTTGCGGATTCTAGGACTGTATTTGATTTACCCCTTAAGCCTCAAGGTACTGAGTTTCAACAGCGGGTATGGCATGCGATTACTCAGCTGCAATCGGGCGAAAGGACAACCTATGGAGCGATTGCGGCCCGTTTACATTCGGGTGCACGTGCGGTCGGTGGTGCCTGCGGTGCCAATTATTTTCCATTGGTGATTCCGTGTCACCGGGTTGTTGCGAAAGCCAATCTAGGTGGCTTCATGGGGCAGGATGCTCCCGGCCTCTATCGGGACATTAAGCTATGGCTTCTCAATCACGAAGCGCACGCTTGATCGGTCGTCCTGCAATCCTACAGAACTGCTGCATCACATAATCAGAGCGTGCGGCAATGAATGTGAAGTAATAAAAGAGCCAGACTGTTCTGCGAGGCAGTTTGACTTCATTGCCCCGAGAAAAATGGCTTCGGTCTGCAATCTTGCTTAGGGTGAGTACGGCTAAGCCGAGTGCTAAAAAACAAAAGCGCCGAATACCCACCTCATGCCCTGGAATCAGGCGTATGTAATCCATTGCTTCCGCTAACTTCTGGTCGGCAATGGCTAGCAGGGCCAGTTGGCTGTAGCCTTGGGGTTTCCAAGAGACGCCACGCGCACTGTCCTCAGGAGAGTCTTTCAAAATATTGGTCATCTGTAAGGCTTGACCAAATCCAATCGCCAGGTGTTCGCGACCAGCAATGGCTCTGGCAAAGGCAGGTGAGTGCATGGCAAAGACGCTAGTGAGCATTTCGCCAACGACGCCCGCCACCACATAGCAGTACTCTTCAAATTCAGGTAAGTCGCGTAAACCGGCTAAGGTTTGTTTGTCATGAAAACGCAGCATGCCGTTTGACATGATTTCAACGCAGCGGCTAATTGCAGCCTGTTCGTTTGCATTAAAGCCATGAAAAATACGCAGTACCGTTGGGGTATTCGCAATCAAATCGCGCTCGTCTGCGTTGCAATGACCTTCGAGCGCACGTTGGCAAGGAATTGCAAATGCATCAACCGATTGCTTGCCTAAAACAGCATCCAGAAACAGGGAAGATAAATCCTGCTTGGCTGCAATGCTGAGGGTTGGCGCGTCTTCGATCGTATCGATGATGCGGCAAAGTAAATAGGTATTCCCGATGACGGTTTCGAGCGCCTTTGGCAACAAGGGGATGGTGAGGGCAAAGGTTCTGGAAACCGCCCCCAAAATGGACTGCTGGTAAGCCAGATCGGCTATGGATTGCGCATGCGCTTTGGTCATGCTGGAATTATGTCAGAGCGGGGTGCTTCAGGGGTCGCCAAAAAACATATTTGCCATAAGTAACAAGGTCATATAATTTGTGCAAATGAAGAAAGAGGGCGGTTTGCCGTGCTGATTTGGTTTGTTGTCATCTATTGGGTAATCTCGGTTGGCATCGGCCTGTGGGCTGCTATGCGTGTCAAAAATACGGCCGATTTTGCAGCAGCAGGCCATAGCCTCCCCCTGCCGATTGTCACCGCTATGGTTTTTGCTACCTGGTTTGGTTCGGAGGCGGTTTTAGGTATTCCAGCCGAGTTTATTAAAGAGGGTTTGGGCGGCGTCGTCTCTGATCCGTTTGGATCGGCGCTTTGTTTAATCTTGGTCGGCCTCTTTTTTGCCAAGCACCTCTATAACCGGCGGATGTTGACGATCGGTGATTTCTTTCGTGAAAAGTATGGCCGTACAGTCGAGGTATTGGTTACCTTGTGCATCGTCGTGTCCTATTTAGGCTGGGTAGCTGCGCAGATCAAAGCGCTGGGTCTAGTTTTTAATGTAGTGTCTGATGGCGCTATTTCGCAAGACCTTGGCATGATTATTGGTGCCAGTAGCGTATTGATCTACACCCTGTTTGGCGGCATGTGGTCGGTGGCGATTACTGACTTTATACAGATGATTGTGATTGTGATTGGGATGCTTTATATCAGCGGTGAAATGACTGCGCTCACAGGTGGATTTACCGTAGTCATTGAGCATGCGGCTGCGGCAGGCAAGTTCTCTTTTTGGCCCGACATGAATCTGGTGTCAATTCTTGGGTTTACAGCAGCGCTGTGCACCATGATGCTCGGCTCGATCCCGCAGCAAGACGTCTTTCAGCGGATTAGCTCGTCGAAGAACGTCAATATCGCAGTACAAGCATCAATTTTGGGCGGAGTCTTGTACTTCATCTTTGCGTTTGTGCCAATGTACTTAGCCTATTCGGCAACCTTAATTGATCCTGGTTTAGTGGAGCGTTACATCAATACGGATTCGCAAATGATTTTGCCCAAGCTGGTGCTCGAGCATGCACCAGTATTTGCCCAAATTCTATTTTTTGGCGCGTTGCTCTCGGCAATTAAAAGTTGTGCAAGTGCAACATTATTGGCGCCCTCCGTCAGCTTTGCCGAAAATATCGTGCGCGGCTTTTACAAACACCTGAGTGACCAGGGTTTGCTGAAAATCATGCGCATTACTGTGCTCTTTTTTACGATAGCCGTGACTTTATTTGCAATGAATTCGGAGCTATCGATCTTTAAGATGGTAGAAAGTGCTTATAAAGTGACCTTAGTTGCAGCATTTGTGCCCCTTGCCTTCGGAATTTACTGGTCTAAGGCCAATTCCTTGGGCGGCCTGCTTGCCGCTGTTTTTGGCTTGACAGTTTGGATTGGGGCTGAGATATTAGCTCCTGAAGCTACTTTACCGCCGCAATTGGCGGGACTCTTAGCCAGCATCGCTGGGATGCTGCTAGGTGGTCTAGTCCCCCGCTCTGCACTGCGTTCCACGTAAATGCGGATTTGAATAATGTGTGTTTTGCTGTGATCGATCGGCTGCGCGAGATCTCACAGCAGCAGTTGCCTACGATGGTGCAATGAAAAATTTCTTGTTCTTATGGAGTTGTTATGAAAATCTGTGTGATCGGCGGGGGCGGAGCCATTGGCGGCTACCTAGCTGTCATGTTAGCGAGAGCTGGCAATGATGTAACCGTGGTCGCCCGAGGGGCCACATTAAAAGCAATTCAGGAAAGAGGACTGGCTCTCATTACAAATGAAGAGCCGGAGCCCCTGCATGCGACGGTTACTGCAGTTGAAAAGATTGCTGATGCTGGCAAGCCAGATATTATAATTTTGGCCGTCAAGGCCCATCAAGTGGAGCCGGTCGTGCACGATATGGCATCCATCATGGGTCCCGATACGATCTTGATTCCAATGCAAAACGGAATTCCATGGTGGTACTTTCAAAAGTTGCCTGGTGAGTATCAAGATCATTCCGTTGAGACGGTGGATGCGGGCGGCCTGATCATGCGTACGATTAACCCGAATAATATTTTGGGTTGCGTGGTGTATCCCGCTACGTTTACGCAAGCGCCTGGCGTGATTCGCCATGTGGAAGGTACACGTTTCCCGATTGGTGAGCTTGACGGCTCCGTATCCGATCGGGCGAAGATGGTTTCAGAGTTGATGGCCGCTGCTGGTTTTAAATCGCCGATTCTAGAGGACATCCGCGCCGAGATTTGGCTCAAACTCTGGGGCAATATGACCTTCAATCCGATCAGTGCCTTAACGCATGGTCACCTCGAAGGAATCTGTCGCCATCCGCTAACCAAAGATCTAGCGCGCAACATGATGGCAGAGGCACAAACCATTGGAGAGAAGCTGGGCGTTACGTTCCGGGTTGATATTGAGCGCCGCATTGGTGGCGCTGAAAAAGTCGGTAAGCATAAGACATCCATGCTGCAGGATTTAGAAGCAGGTCGTTCACTCGAGATTGATGCCTTGCTCGGCTCGGTTATTGAGCTTGGTCAGATCACGAAGATCCCAACACCATGCCTCAGTACGGTTTTTGCACTCACCAAAGTGCTGGATGAAAACGTCCAAGCATCCAATGGCAGTTTGGCTTTGCCATTTGCCGCAGGGTATTAAGTCTGGCTGATTCAGTAATGTAGATTTCTTGATCGTTATAGAGTTATTTTGGTAGTGAAGAAAAAAGTCTCAAAGCAGCAATGCCTTGAGGCTTTTTAATTAGAACAGCGTGCTTATTCGAATGCATTATCGAGTTGCCCGATGCCATCAATCACGATGCTGACCTTACTGCCAGGCTTCATCGAGCCAACGCCAACCGAGGTGCCGCAGGCAATAATGTCGCCAACTTCCAGGGTAATGTCTTGCGAAATTAAACTCACCAATTTAGCGGGTTGGAAAATCATATCGGCAACCGGATAATTCTGGCGCTCCTGATCGTTCAAGATGGTTTTAATGTGCAGCTGGCTTGGGTCGATACCAGTTTTGATGTAGGGACCAAAGGCGCCAAAGGTATCGAAGCTCTTCGAGCGAGTCCACTGCGCGTAGCCGGGATCACGGTTGAGGATTTCAATCGCGGTGACGTCATTAATACAGGTGTAGCCAAAAATGGCAGTGGCAGCTTCGGCCTCGCTAATACCTTGGCAACGTCGCCCAATCACAATACCCAGTTCGCCTTCGTACACCACTTTGCCGGAGTAGGATTTGGGCATGCGAATGGTTTGATTGGCAGCCAGAAATGAGGAGTTGGATTTTAAGAAGTACAGCGGTTCTGCTGGCACTGCATGCTCAAGCTTAGTCACAAGGGCGTGGAAGTTATCGACCAGCGCAACCATCTTCGTTGGCACGCAGGGAATATCAATCATGACATCGGATAACTTTAGTTTGACGCCGGTTGGGGTGGGATTGCAAAACAAATCGCCGCTGTACACCGTAATTTGATCGTTTTGAACTTGCCCAAAGCCAATCTGACCTTGGTGCTGATAGCGTACCCATTGCGTCATAATGAATTCCTCATGTTTTCAGTATTGAATGCGTTCTATCTTATCAAGGATCGGTTATGTCCCAGTCTGCGGCTCCAGCTGAAATCCGTTTTGCACCGGAATTCGATCAACCGGTGCGCTACATGTTGCGTACCCGAAGCTATTACTTGGGCTTGGGCTATGACAATCCCTATGTCTGGGCGCATTACATCGACGCGCCATTTACGCCCCTCAAAAAGCCACTGAGCGCATCCAGGTTAGCCTTGGTGACAACCGCAGCACCCTACCAAGCAGATAAGGGCCCACAAGGTGCAGGCGCAGCATATAACGCGAGTGCAAAGTTTTATGAGCCCTATGCGGGTTCAATGGCAAGCAAGCCAGATTTGCGCATCGCCCATGTTGGAATAGATCGCAAGCATGCCAATATGAGTGATAGTGAGTGCTGGTTTCCGTATGAAGCGGCAAAGGCTGCAGCGCAATCCGGCCGAATTGCATCGCTCTCACCCCGCTTTTATGGATTGCCCAGCAATCGCAGCCAACGCCATACCGTAGAGGTTGATGCGCCTGCAATCATTGCCATGTGCCAAGCAGATGAAGTAGATGTGGCGGTGCTCGTCCCCAATTGCCCGATTTGCCACCAATCCCAAAGTCTCTTGGCCAGGGCCTTGGAGTCTGCAGGCATAAACACTGTAGTGATGGCCAGCGCGAAAGACATTGTTGAGTATTGCGGTGTGCCGCGCATGCTGTTTAGTGATTTTCCGTTGGGTAATGCCGCCGCAAGGCCAAATGATCCAGAATCGCGCGCCCTCAATTTTGAGTTGGCACTGCGTTTATTGGAGTCGGCACCCGGGCCTCGAACTAGCATGCAGTCCCCGATCATCTGGAGCGACGATCCGAGTTGGAAGCTCGATTACTCCAACATTGAACGTCTGTCGTCAGAAGAGGTGGCGCGTTTGAAGGCCGAAGCGGAGGCGGTGCGTGAAACGGCCAAAGCCTTGCGAATAAAAACGGTGGGCAAGTAAATCAATCAATGAGGATGTGGTCGGAATGAGAGGATTCGAACCTCCGACCCCCTCGTCCCGAACGAGGTGCGCTACCAGGCTGCGCTACATTCCGTGTTGTCTATTTTATCCAACTAGCGCTGCTCAAAAAAGAGCCAGGGTAGGCCCTTAGGTTTGCCTTACTAGGGAGTATTCGCACAGGGCAACCAATGAATCCGTAGCCGCATTCTTTGGAAACGCTTTGATATTACTCAGGGCCAAGTCCGCTTCGCGTTTGGCAGCCAGTTGGGTGTATTCCAGGGATCCGGAGTTCTGCACTGCAGAGAGAATTTGCTCAAATACGTCTTCCGGTAAATCGGTATTCTGTGTGATGGCCGAGCGCACTAAAAACTGCTCTTCCGAATTGCCGTTTTCCAGTAGGTAAATTAAGGGGAGGGTTGGCTTACCTTCGCGCAGATCATCCCCTGCGTTTTTACCCATTTGCTCAGGGCTAGCGGTGTAGTCGAGTAAATCATCCATGAGCTGAAATGCCGTGCCAATGTGCCGACCAAACGCAGCAGCGAGTTCACGCTCGCTATTCCCCGCTCCAGCCAAAATAGCGCCCAGCTCGCTGGAGGCCTCAAACAATTTGGCCGTTTTATAGCGAATCACTTGCAGGTAGCTAGACTCATCGACCTCAGGGTCATTCATATTGAGGAGCTGTAGTACTTCCCCTTCAGCAATCGTATTGGTGGCATCGGACAGAATCTGCATGATCCGAATGTCATTGGGGGCCACCATCATTTGGAATGCCCTGGAGTACAAGAAATCCCCTACGAGCACACTGGCAGCGTTACCAAAGGCCGCATTGACAGTCTCCCGCCCGCGGCGCAGGGTCGACTCATCAACCACATCGTCGTGTAAGAGGGTAGCGGTATGAATAAACTCGACAACAGCCGCCAAATCCAGGACATGGGGGATCTCTCGGCCGCTGGAGAGGGCTTTTGCGACCAAAATCAGCAGGGCAGGGCGTACCCGCTTCCCCCCAGATTGGATAATGTAGCCCGAAATTTGGTCAATTAAGGCCACTTCGGAGGCTAAACGGCGCTTAATAACCTCGTCTAGAGCCTTTAAATCAGGGGCTATGGGGGCCAAAATGGCCGATAGATCAGGAGTTTTGACAGTGGTAATCATGCAAGATATAATAATCGGCTAAGCTAGTCCGTGTGGATTAGCTTCAATGTTTCATTAATTTGAGGTTTCAAACCATGTACGCGGTCATAAAAACCGGTGGCAAACAGTATAAAGTTGCTGCTGGTGAAAAATTGAAAATAGAACAGATACCAGCGGATATCGGCAGCGAAATTACCTTAGACCAAGTTCTTGCCGTAGGCGAGGGCGCTTCACTGAAGTTGGGTGATCCACTGGTTACTGGTGCCGCTGTGATGGCCACTGTCATCTCCCAAGGACGTCACGACAAAGTGAAAATCTTTAAGATGCGCCGGCGCAAGCACTATCAAAAGCACCAGGGTCATCGTCAGAATTTCACTGAAATTTTGATCAATACGATTAAGGCCTAAGCAGGCACACGCTGAAATAGCAGGAGAAGAACAATGGCACAGAAAAAAGGCGGCGGCTCGACACGAAACGGCCGCGACTCAGAATCGAAACGCTTAGGCGTTAAGGTATTTGGCGGCGAGCACATTAATGCTGGCAGCATCATCATTCGTCAACGTGGCACCAAGGTTCATCCTGGTGCAAACGTGGGTATTGGCAAAGACCACACTTTATTTGCATTAATCGATGGTCAAGTGCAGTTTGGTAATAAGGGCGCTTTGAATAAGGCCCAAGTTTCGGTGTTGCCTCGTTCATAAGGCAGCCTGACTGAGACCGTTTTATTTCCAAACGCAACACCGAAATTAAACTCTTAGGAACAGGCCTCGCACAGCGAGGCCTTTTTTATTCATGAAATTTATTGATGAAGCTCGAATCGAAGTAATTGCTGGCGACGGTGGCGCTGGTAGTGCTTCCATGCGCCGAGAAAAGTTCATCGAGTTTGGTGGGCCGGATGGTGGCGATGGCGGGCGCGGCGGCAGTGTCTATGCGGTTGCCGATCGCAACATCAATACCTTAATTGATTACCGCTATGCTAAAACGCACACCGCCAAAAATGGTGAGCCAGGGCGCGGCGCTGACTGTTATGGCAGGGCCGGAGTCGATATTGAATTACGGATGCCAGTAGGCACCATCATTTCTGATTTTGAAACCGGCGATCTCATTGCCGATCTCACAACGCATGGTGAGCGCCTTTGCTTGGCTGAAGGCGGTGTCGGCGGCTGGGGCAATATTCACTTTAAGAGCAGTACCAATCGCGCGCCACGGCAAAAGACCAATGGAAAACCAGGAGACCGTCGCAAGCTCAAACTGGAATTAAAAGTCTTGGCCGACGTGGGTTTGCTGGGCATGCCCAATGCCGGTAAATCAACCTTAATTACTGCAGTATCGAACGCCAGACCCAAAATTGCGGATTATCCGTTCACGACCTTGCATCCCAATTTAGGTGTAGTGCGTGTTGGGCAAGAGCGTAGTTTTGTGATTGCCGATATTCCAGGTTTGATTGAGGGTGCAGCAGAAGGTGCCGGATTAGGGCATCGATTCTTGCGCCACTTACAGCGTACCGGTGTTTTGTTGCACCTGGTTGATCTGGCGCCTTTTGATGAAGGCGTTGATAACGTTGCCGATGCAAAAGCGATTGTCAATGAGCTACGCAAATACGATGAAGCCTTGGCTGAAAAACCGCGTTGGTTGGTGCTTAATAAGATCGATATGATCCCAGAGGATGAGCGCGCGGCTAAAGTAAAAGACTTCATTAAGCGCTTTAAATGGAAAGGCCCTGTCTTTGAGATTTCGGCTTTGACAGGCCTCGGCTGTGAAAAGCTCTGCTATGCCTTGCAAGATTACTTAGACTCGGTGCGCCGTGAGCACGATGCGGCAGAGGAGCGCGCAATCGATCCACGCTACCAAGGCAATGATGATGAGCGCGCACGCAAGGCAATGAACAGCGAAGATTAAACTGAATTAAATATACGATTGAGATGTGCATGGGAATACAGAACGCAAAACGGATTGTGGTGAAAGTGGGTTCTAGCCTGGTCACTAATAATGGCGAGGGTCTTGATCACACCGCCATCGCCAATTGGGCAGAACAAGTGGCTGGTTTGCAAAAAGCAGGCTGTGAAGTCTTGATGGTCAGTTCTGGCGCAATTGCTGAAGGAATGCAGCGCCTTGCATGGAAGCAGCGCCCTACCGAGATTCACCATTTGCAAGCCGCTGCTGCAGTCGGTCAAATGGGCTTAGTGCAGGTGTATGAAAGTTCTTTTGCGCGTTTCGGTTTGCGTAGCGCCCAAGTCTTGCTGACCAATGCCGATTTAGCGAATAGTGAACGCAATGCCAACGCCAAGGCAACCCTCACTACATTGTTGGAATTGTGCGTGGTACCCATCATCAATGAAAACGATACGGTCGTGACCGATGAAATTAAGTTTGGTGACAATGACCACCTGGCAGCATTAGTCGCCAACTTAGTGCGTGCAGATGCCCTGGTAATTTTGACGGATCAAGGCGGGCTCTATACAGCTGACCCTAGAAAAGACACTAGTGCAAGCTTGGTTGCTAATGCCATTGCTGGTGATCCTAGTTTAGAGGCTATGGCAGGCGGGGCTGGAAGTGCACTCAGCAAAGGCGGCATGTTGACCAAAGTCTTGGCCGCTAAGACAGCGAGTGCTACCGGCGCAAGCACGGTGATTGCCTCTGGTCATGAGCAGGCAGTTTTAACACGACTCTTTACTGGTGAGCAAATTGGTTCTTGCCTTAGTCCACAACAATAGGCAAAACAGATAATTTTAATTTGGAAAATCAGGTACTTGATTGCCGCCAATAAAGCTATTGGGGTTAAGTGATCGGATGACGGTCTTCAGGCTTTTCTCTTGACTCGACAAATTGCAAATGGCGCCTTGCGCTAATGCAGCCTGATAGCGATTCGGGATGTTGTCTTTAATTGCAGACCAGCCGCCTAGCGGATTTTCACGCCAGCTAGAGCTGGCTTCATAGGTGCCATAAAGTCGGGCTTGATAGGAATCGCAGCGAATGCCTTCATATTGGGTTTGCTTTGATCCGCTCGGGCTTGTGATTTGCACCATATAGCGTGTTACACCATCATTGCCAATCAAGATAGACTGGGTATCAATAGCAAACTTGAAGATGGTGGTCTCGGATACATAAAAAGGTAGTAGGGTTTTGGGGTTTGGCGCAACCAGCGGCATGCTGGTATTGCCTTCCTTAAAAACCGTAGGAGCATAGGGATCAACGCCACTGATCATGGGGTCGCCAGAGCAGCCAATCAAGCTTGCTGAAACCAGTAAGTAGCTCGCATAGGCTAATAACCGGGGATGCGCAAAAGGGGGTGTATGCATGGGATTAACCTAAAAGGAGAGTGCTACTTTAGTTGGGTGGGGCATCTGAGTCATGACGCCGAACGTGTTGTGTGAGTTCGAGGGGCGTACCCCAAACCAGTTGCTGTAATTTCAGATTGCGAGTGAGGTAGCGTGCCAGCTCTGATAAAGCTAGTTCATAGACCTCGCGCTTAAAATCCACTACGGTATCGAGCTCAATCCAATAGGGATGCCAGCGCCAGGCATCGAACTCCGGATGCTCGGTTGCGCGCAGGTGAATGTCGCTGTCGTGCCCAGTTAGACGCAGTAAAAACCAAATCTGCTTTTGCCCGCGGTAGCTGGCACGTTGCATTCGGTTGGTAGTTTGGCGGCGCAAGAACTCCTCTGGGACATCATAGCGAAGCCAGTCCCTGGTGCGTCCAACGATCTG
>JBEBBK010000014.1:0-14405 GCA_041158405.1 Pseudomonadota bacterium | reverse complement strand
GCCTTGCAAAGCACTGAATAGGTCTACTGAAATTGGGGTTTTATGCGCTTCTGCACCCAGCTAGTTAATGGCGTATAGTTGTTATAAGGGTTTTCCCTTAAATGCCGTTTAATTTAACTAGAAAGAGTCCCATGAAATCATTTTTTGCCAACCTCGTTATGATTTTCAGCGCCCTCCTCGCCGGTAGAAAAGCCTTCCTGCGCTACCAAGCAGCACGGATTCGTTAATTCCCCTACTATTACTTGGGATGAAGTTTGCTCACAGTAGGTTAATGAATTGGAACACCGCATGCATTCTATTTTTAAACACCGTGGGGCAATCTTCGTAAGTGTTTGCTTACTTAATTCAAGTCCAATACTGGCGCAGGCCAGCTCTAAACAAAAAGAGCTCTTTACCAAACAGTGCGTTGACCAACAACGCACCATTCACCAGCGGTTCAGCGACAAGGTGGGCGATGCTGACTTCATTCCGTATTGCAGTTGTTTTGTTGGCGCCCTAGAGAAACGGCTGACCCCAGAGCAATTTCGCGACATGGGCAATAGCGCAAAGGGTGCAAAGCCCCCTTGGCTAAAACAAGCAGAGCAGCAAGCAGGCCGCTCATGCATTCCATCTGAACCTAAATTGCAGGTCTAGGATTTCGTGCCGGCCTGATTTTTGGTTTGATCGTGGGCAGCTACTTGGCCATCATGGTTTGGTTCCGTTGCTGAAGCACTGTTCAGCGGCACAAAACTCATCTTCGTACCATCCCAGCGCTGGCCACACCAACACTCGCCTGCTTCGTTGATAATGCAAACGCCGGAACCACAACACCGCTTATCTAAATTACTCATTTCAGACTCCGCCCATAAAAATACGCCATGGCATTAATTCTACCTAGGATAGAGGAAAAACGTCAGGTTGCTATTATCGGCGCTGGCTTAGCTGGCCTGAGTTGCGCGAGCGCCTTAGCTAAAGCAGGAATGCAGGTGAAGGTATTTGAAAAAAGCCGTGGTGTTGCTGGACGCATGAGCACACGCAAAGGCGACGGCTGGCAATGCGACCACGGTGCGCGCTACTTTACAGCACGCGATCCCGCCTTTCAGGAACAACTTTCCGTTTGGCTTGAGCAAGGGGTAGCCGCACAATGGCATACCCCAATTGGGGTTTATGAAAACCAAGCGTGGCATAGCAGTAAGCCCAGTGATGCACGCTATGTTGGTACGCCGTGGATGACTTCGCCTGCCCACTGCTTAGCCCAATCCCTGGAAATACAGTCCAGCCACACCATCACGCAAATCAATCGAGCACAACACCAGTGGCAATTGCATACCGCAGAGCATGGCTTGCTCGATTACCATCCCGATTGGGTGATTTCGGCGATACCGGCGCCCCAAGCGCTTGCACTCACTAAAGCAATTGATCCTGCCATTACTGGGTTGCACGACAAAGCAAAAACCGAAGGGTGCTGGACCATGATGCTGCGCTTAAATGAAGCGATCACCATGCCGTTTGAAGCTGCCTTCATTAATGAGGGAATTCTGAGTTGGGTGGCACGCAATAATGCCAAACCCCAGCGCACCGGCGAGGAAGTATGGGTGATTCATGCGCAATCGCAGTGGAGCCAAGATCATATTGATGCCGATCCAAATACCATTGCGCCCCAGATGATTGCCGCTTTTATCGCCCTGGGTGGCAAGGCTCCAGCAGAATATGCAATCCATCGCTGGCGCTACGCCAGCAGTGACACGAGCTACCAAAAACGCTTTCATTGTGATTTTGAACGCGGCATTGGCTATTGCGGCGATTGGTTGCATGGTGGCCGAGTCGAAGGCGCATGGCTCAGTGGCCAAGCATTGGCAAACACCATCATCGCTGCGCGTTAAGTTGCTACTTCCGTGAAGGCTTTTTACACCGACCACTTTGTCTTACCGCTACCAGAAGGCCATCGCTTTCCCATGCAAAAGTACCGTTTACTGCGGGAAGCCATTGCGACGCATCCCCAGATTAAGTTGATCGAGGCACCAGTTGCGAGCGATACCCAGTTACTCTACGTGCACACACCAAGCTACATTCAAAAAGTAGTTGCAGGAGAGCTCAGCCCTCAAGAGCAGAGTGCCATCGGATTTCCTTGGAGTGAGCGTATGGTGGAGCGCTCCAAGCGATCGGTCGGCGCTACCATTGCGGCATGTCAGTCGGCACTGATAGACGGTGTGGCCGTCAATTTAGCCGGGGGCACCCACCACGCTTACCGAGACCATGGCGGTGGTTTTTGTGTATTTAACGATGCTGCTGTTGCTGCACGCGTGCTACAAAAAACCCAAGGCAGTGATTTTCGAGTGGCTATCGTTGACCTGGACGTGCACCAAGGCAATGGCACTGCCGCTATTTTAAAAAACGATGAACGTATTTTTACCTTATCCCTGCACGGCGAAAATAATTTTCCGTTTCAGAAAGAAGAAAGTAATTTAGATGTGGCGCTACCCGATGGGTGCAGTGATGCCGAGTACTTGGATGCTTTACGTAATGCGCTGCATGTGGTCAAGACTACATTTGACCCCCAATTTATCATCTACCTTGCTGGCGCAGATCCCCACGAACATGACCGCTTAGGCAAGCTCAGTCTGACGAAAGAAGGAATGCAGGCACGCGATCAACAGGTCTACAGCTGGGCCGCAGCCAATGCTTTGCCGGTGGCCATTGCGATGGCAGGCGGATATGGCAAGGACATCAATCTCACGGTCGATATCCATGCACAAACCATCCTATCTGCCTTGTGCCTTGATCAGTCACTCAACCACAATGCGCGGTAGCTGCCATTGGCATCGTGGTCTTGGGCTTGTTTTTGCGGATTAAAACGACGTCCACCCCGTGGGTCAGTACCCCTGCCGGCAATGTACAGCCAATTGCCTTGGTTGCTATACACATCGTAATCCAGTAGCTGCGACTCAAACCAAGCGGCGCCTGCGCGCCAGTCCGAATGCAAGTCATAGATCAAATAACTCGCCACCACTTGGCGCAAGCGATTCGATAGATAACCAGTAGCGCGCAGTTCACGCATACCGGCATCGACAATCGACTCTCCGGTTGTGCCTGAGCACCAATGGCCAAAGCCCCTAGCATTGTGTATCGGTTGTTCCGATTGATTTAAACCACCTGCACAGTACAACTTCTGTCCGTATTTAAGATGGAGTACGCGGAAATAATCACGCCAGAGCAGTTCGAACCAAAGCCAATAGCTTCCCTCATTAGCGCCCTGCTCTAACTCAAACTGCTTTAGCTCTTTCATCACACTGCGCGCTGAAATGCTTCCCAATGCGAGCCACGGCGACAACTTGCTCGAATAATCGAGACCATGCAGTTGATCGCGGGTTGCCTTATACGAGTGTGGTAGTGCGCGCTCTAGATATTGACTTAGATGCGCTTCTGCAGCAGTTGAGCCTCCACGGCAAGCCTCACTGTAATGGGGGAAGGAGCTATGTGGATGGCCATTACCTTGACTAGAAGACTCTGTTTTAACTGAGCTCTGCGCATCTACAAATCTCTCAGATCGCTTGAAATCACAAGGTAATGGCGGAATGCGGCTTGGGGCTGAAACGGGGTCGGTAAACAGGTGTTTTGCTTTTTCTATTTTGATCCGAAACTGCGTGAACTGATCCGGCATCGCATCCGGCGCGAATGGTAAATCATCCACGGCAATCATGGTTGACTCGAGCTCAGCGTGAACCGTTAATCCTGCCTGCTTTAAAAATTCAAGCGCTTCCATTTCCTCAGGCGCATGAATCACTTCACAGTAAATCGTTTTAATTCCATAGTGTTGTGCTGCCTCTATCACTAGATCGATGGCGCGCATCTGGCCGCCTGGCGGCGCCTGCAGTTCCAGTAAGCTGGATCCGAGTTGCTCTAGCTTTTGTCGTAAATCGCTCAGCGCGTCGCGTAAAAATTGCTGGCGGTGCTGTCCAATCCGATCAAATCCCGAGATGAGCGATTCTTGCGGTGCATGGGCATAGATTGGCAGCAGCCCATCTACAGCCCTGCATGCCGATAAAAAGTTGGGATTATCTTCTAGCCGCAGGTCCGACCGAAACCAATAGAGGGCTGTATTCACTGCGGTTTAGGTCGAGTGGAGAATAAATCTATTCGACTATTTCTTCGATTTGTTCCCAGGTGCTGTCACCCAGTTTTTTGACCGTCATCAGGTAGTTCCAGTTTGCCGGAATGCCGCAGGTCCAATCGTGTGGTCCATTTTGTAACAGCAAATTCGTTTGATTGCGCTGGTCGTAATACAAAAAATAGGTTTTTCCATGAATAGGGTTAAAACCAAATTTAGCAGCATGGACCATTTCGGTGGCATCTAAGCGCGACTGTAGCGCTTTTGCCTGTTTCATGAGAACCGTTGCCTGCTCCATAATGCGGTCATACTCTTGTTTGGCATTTTGACGGGCAACATTGACTGCCTTGTCTTTTTCTTCGGTTACCTTAATGGGCGCAAAAACAGGAGCACCCACTTCCATCGGGTACTCAATTCCCGCATGCCGTGCCGGATCCTTATCTTCAATGCGCATTGCAATTCCTAGCTGAGGTAAACCTAAGGGCGGATGCCGCTCTTCGTAATAAACAAATTATAGTAATTCCAAGCAATTATTGCTGACGGTTGGGATCAATACCCTATTTAGCCTATTTATGACTGACAATTGCCCGCATTCCCGCTTCGATTGAATGCTGTGCCGTATAGCCCAGCTCTTGATTGGCGTGCTCTATTGAGACGGTAAATGGATAGCCCATTAAACGCACCATTTCTCGAACCAGTGGCGGTTTTCCAGGCATCGGCAAGTATTTCCAGCCATTTTCAGTAAAAGCGCCAAGCCCCCAAGCCAGCTTTCTGGGCACCGATAGGGTGGGCACCCGAAAGCCGCTGGCATTCAGTCGCTCACTCATGAACACCCGAAAATCAACCGGCTCACAATCGCTGATATTAAAAACACATCCTGACTGGGTATATTGCATTGCCTGATGCAATGCATCGCATAGGTTCGCAATCGAGCACGTTGCAAATGGATAGTGCCCCTGACTAAACCAGCCAAATTGACCGCGATTGGATGCTGGACCAATCTCAGTATCGATGCTATCGCCTTTGCCCCAAACAAAACTGGGGCGCAGTACCACCACCTTCATGGCACCCTGCTGAACTGCTAAGACATACGACTCGGCCAAAGCCTTACTGCGGGTATACGGTAAATAATCCCGCAGCACAATGGACGATGACTCCGTTACATTGAAAAGTGGGGTGGGGTCGCCCATCGCCACCGATGCGGCGCTAATGTAAATAAATTGGGGTACTCCTGCTTTTGCAGCAGCATCCACCAAGACCTGCGTCAATATCGTATTGCTTTGCTTAAGAAGCTCAGCTGGCGCCGCCAAATCACGGCAACCCGCTACATGAATCAGCACATCAAACCCGGCTAAGGCCAAGCTGAGTTCGCCTTGGTTTTGTAAATCACCATCCCATGGCGAGGCTCCCAATGCGCGCATCGTATCGGCCTGCTTAGGCGATCGTACCGAGCAGGTCATGCTATGGCCAGCGGCCAGGCAGTGTTTTAGAAAATGGCTGCCAATAAAGCCGGTAGCGCCAGTCAGAAAGATCTTCACGTGGACTGTAGGAGAGCGGTATTATTTCGCTTATGCAGAATGCAAAGGTCGACTATGAGTGAATTCGCCCCCATCATTATTATTGAGCTCTTTTTAGTATTTGGCGGAGTAGTGCTATTTGCTTGGTGGCAATTACGCGACCTACGTAAGGAGCGCGAAAAAAGAGAGCGGCATCAAAGCGATCAAATAAACAGTAAACAATGATTTGCTGCCGCACCACCCAGCGCAAAGCAGCCTAGAAGTTAAGCGCCGATACAAACCAAGACAAGACTGAGATTCCACCAAAAATAACAATGAAGGCAATTGTTAATCCACCGTAAATCGTTACTATCTTATTTTTTGTTTCTACCGCTTTGCTGTTACTCATTCCGTTTCCTTAATATAAATTAGCTTAGGCCTGACGCGCTTTTGCTTTTGCTTCCGTATCGGCGCTTTTTTGACGAAAATCGACAAGCGGGTGATAACCCATCTTATAACAGGCGCAGTACTCGCCCAAAATCCATCGAGCTAGTTTTATTCGGAAGGTTTTTAGCATGGGGCAACACTTTCTTAATTGAATGTACAGCGTAATGGTAGCCTTAAATCGCGGTATTTGCTCGCCCGCTACTTTCGCACAGGAAAACGGTAGTGTCGCCTACTTAGTACAATCAAATCATGGCTTTTAATTTTGATGCCCCAGTAAATCGAAGTAATAGCGACTCCATACGCTGGGATCGCTACGCCGGCGATGACGTCCTACCGCTATGGGTTGCAGACATGGACTTTCAGTCGTCGCCTTGCGTGATGGACGCACTTGCCGAGCGTGTTCAGCATGGCGTTTTTGGCTACACCCATGCGCCCGACTCCTTACGCAATACGATTGCCCAATATATAGAGGCGCACTACAGCTGGAAAGTGGATCCCGACTGGATTGTGATTTTGCCGAGTGTCGTTTCTGGGCTTTACACTGCCGTGCGTCAGCTGACTACCCCAATGGAACATATTCTGGTTCCACAACCGGTTTATCACCACCTGCGCTTAGCTTGCTCTGAAGGTCCTCGCCCGTATACCGAAATCCCCCTGGAGTTAGAAAACGATCGGTGGGTTTTGCCATGGCAAACGCTTGGTCAATCTTGCCAAGCCAATACAATATTGGCTTTGCTCTGCAATCCTCAGAATCCAGGCGGTACGGTTTACACCGAATCAGAATTACAGCAGTTCGCGGCATTCTGTGAAGAACGCGACATCCTCATTTGCTCTGATGAGATTCATGCGGGACTGGTACTTGATCCCAAGACTCGCCATACCCCGATTGCCAGCCTCAGTAAAAGCACCTCGATGCGTACCGTCACGCTCATGTCACTCAACAAAGTGTTTAATTTTCCAGGCATTGGTTTGGCATGGGCTATTGCAGAAAATCCCCGCTTGCGTGAAGCAATGCAAACTGACTTACACCGCACGATTGCTGATCCTGGCTTATTGGCCTATACCGCTACCATGGCAGCTCTCCAGGATGGAGAGCCATGGCGCCAAGCGCTACTGTCATACCTTCGGGAAAATCGGGATTATGTGGTGGGGCGCATACAGGCAATGCCTCTGCTAAAGGTAGCGAGAGTGGAGGCCAGCTATTTGGCGTGGATTGATTGCAGCGCGCTGCAATGTGCTGATCCCCATGCTCTATTTTTGAGTTTCGGCCTGGCACTGTCACCAGGCGCTCAATTTAATGCACCGCAATTTGTTCGACTTAATTTTGGTACGCAGCGCGCCCTATTGGAGCAAGCAATGGACCGCATGGCCCTAGCGCTGGCATCTGCAAAAAAATAAGCGGTCTAGTCGTGCTGGATTTCGTTACGCAGCGCAACCAACAAGGGGTGGTCATTCGGAAAATCGCCCTGCTCTACTGCGGCCTTGACCTCGGGAAGGCGATTGGCAATTTCTTCATTGCCCTGAAAAATCATGGTCCACTTTAAAAAACTGCGGCGCTCAATCGCTTTACGGTTAATCAACTTGACGTTTTTGTGGCGCCCGTCTTTTTGGATCCTTTCCCACAGACGATCGATGGAGTGAGCCGGGCCTTCGATAACTTGGCCAAAACGTTGATCTTCAAATATCAGCACACCAGTAATACCGAGGGCTTGATTGCGGAGGTATGAGTGATACAGAAGGCGCATCAATCCCAAAAAGGACATTTCCTCAGCAGGTTGGCTGACGTAGGTCAATTCAACTAAATCAGGGGATGGTGTTTGCATAGCTCTATTTATCGAGGATTTAACGTTTATATTACGCACTTCCATGCAAAATGGCAGTAGTCGTATACCCCCAATGTAGCTGGTATCTGCTTAGCCTGCTGAGAACGAAATACCCACTGTCTTGCCTAGGATTTCGTATTTGACCCCGAAATCACGGCGCCAGATCAAAAACTAAGACTTCAGCATCCACGCCATGCTCTAGCGTCAGCAGGCTCTCGCCCTCCAGCATTAACGCATCGCCCGCCTGCAATTGCTGTCCTTGAGCCACTAATGTACCTTTAATCAAATGCACATATGCCTTACGCACTGCTTCGATTTCCAAGGTAGCAGACTCTCCAACCTCAAACAAACCAGCATAGATTTTGGCATCGGCATTCACCTTGACTGAGCCGCGCGCACCATCGATCGATGCAATTAAATGCAAGGTGCCGCGCTTTGCTTGAGGCGGAATGGTTTTTTGCTCATATCCCGGCTCAATACCACTTTGCAGTGGCTCAATCCAGATTTGTAAAAAATGGGTTTCTTGGTCTGGCGCATGATTAAATTCACTGTGCACCACCCCGGTACCGGCACTCATTCGCTGTACATCCCCCGGAGGAATGGTTTTTACATTACCGATGCTGTCTTCATGCGCTAACTCACCCGAAAGAACGTAACTCACGATCTCCATATCACGATGGCTATGCTTACCAAAGCCCCGCCCGGCGGCAACCCGATCTTCATTGATCACCCGTAAATTACCCCAACCCATAAATTGCGGGTCATGGTAATTGGCAAATGAAAAGGAGTGGAAGCTTTTGAGCCAGCCATGATCAGCATAGCCGCGGTCATTGGATTTTCGGAGGTAGATCATGGTGGGTTAACGACCGTTATAGAACATAGGTACACATTATAAAAAAGGGGTACTTACTGCACGATGTAATTTAATCCGGCTTTTTCAAGTAAATCTGTGCGGTCATCTTGCCAGCAAAAATCATATTTAACTGAACGCCATCATTGCCCTGAACCACCTCAATACCTTCTTTCTCAGACGGCATGGTTTTCTCTACCACCAGCATATTGGCAGGCCAATCGACGCGTAGCTTGGCTGACATTGGCAAGAAGCCATCAAAATAACGGCGCATCAGTGGGCCTGCATTTAAACGGTATTGACCGGCTCCAACTTGATCTAAAGCTTTGGATTGCAAATCAATGCAAATCGACGCGCCACGCTCGACATCGGTTAAGACCACTTGATTGTTCTTTACTTCAGCTGAAGCCATCTTATCAATGCTCTTGACTGCAATCGCCTGAATGCGGTTGGGATTAAACACAATCACCACCTTACGAATGGGATCAAGCTGGTAATGGCATGTTGCAATCTGCACACTACCGCTTTCCAAACTGGCTGCAGTAATTTTTACCCGCGATTCATATGAGTACGCTCCGGGGTCGGGGCGTTCTTTCAGGTATTTAATCTGGCCTTCCGTAGCAATATCGGAAAAATCCAGCGCCCATGCAGATGCGCTACAAAACAACAGGGCGGTTAATAATGCGCTTTTGAGCATATCAAAAATGATTGTCAATCACCATTTCTGATTTAGGAATAAATCCAGGCTTGGGCCATGCCGCCTGGGTTCCTTTACCAATCACGAGCATTGCGGCGACCGCATAGTCTTTTGGTAAATGAATTAACTCGGCAACCTTATTAAAATCAAAACCAACCATAGGGCATGAGTCGTATCCCATTGCTTTTGCTGCCAACATCATGGTTTGCAGCAAGATTCCGGCAGAACGCATGGCTTCATCGCGTTGCAACTGCTCATTGCCCGAATAAAATGGATTAATCCATGGCACCAAGATGTCTTGCGCCGCCTTAGGTGCATTCACCCAATAGCGCGCAGGATCTTTATCCCATGCTTTGATATCAACCGTGACTACAAACAAGAGTGATCCATCGGTTACCTGCGCTTGATCGTGCGCTGCTGCACGCAACTGCACCCGCAATGCCTTGTCTTTTACATTGACTAAACGCCAGTGCTGAATATTAAAAGAGGATGGGGCTTGCATCGCCAGATCAATTAATGCATCGGTTTCGGCGGGGGTAATCTGGTGCGTAGCATCAAAGTGCTTCACTGCTCTACGCTGGCGAATGGCATCAAGGGTGTTCATGTGGCTCCAATTTATTTTTCTCGTAACAGCCTACTGTAATAGAAATTACAAAAATAGGATGACTTCTTCCAGAAATCCGAGCGAAATCGATGAATGCTGGTTTTGAGGTGGCTGATCTGGTGGATTCAGTAGAATAGCCACTCATGAAAAATACAGGTTATTTTCTATTTCTATTTGCTCTAAGCGGGCTATTTCGCCCTGCCTTGGCGATTGACCTGCAGCCAGGTGATATTGTTGCCCCGCCACCCGATATCACCCTAGCAACCATATCGTACGTAAACAGCCAAAATAACGATCTATTCCGAAATGGCGTTAATACTGGCGCGGATCCCAGGCTCGAAAGCAATGCGGTGTATTTTCGGTTAACGCACACCTACACCATTGGCTCACTACCGGCCGCCACTTACCTGCATACCGGAACTGGCGCCCTCTCTACCGATGGATCGCTTGCAACCTTTCCGGGTAGCAAGGGCATGACGGACTCCGGCATCGTGACGGCGATTTGGCCTTACAGCAATCATGCCACCCGGACATATCTTGCAGTCGCGGGGTATCTTTATTTACCGACCGGGGAGTATTCCAATGCCAAAGCATATAACCTAGGCAGCAATCGCTATGCCCAAGCATTGCAAATGGGCTACCAGCGTCCCATCAGCAAAAATGTGGATGCAGCAGTTGCTGTCGATACCACCTGGTATGGCGCCAATAGTGCCTGCGCTGCAGCGTGTTTGTCCAATCAAAATCTGCAGCTCACGCAAAAGCCCCTCTATACCGCCCAAGCGGGGCCGATTTACCGGATCAATCAAACCTATACGGTCGGCGCAACGTATGTCTACGTTACCGGCGGTGAAACTGCATGGAATGGGGTTGAGCGTAACAATACCCTTGTTACACAACGCTATTACGTCAGTGGGGTAGCCCACACGCGCGTGGGTCGGTTTACCGTGCAATATGGCAACGACATCGCTACCATGAATGGTTTTATGGAAAGCAATCGCCTTGTCGTGCGCTATGCCAAAGCATTTTAGGTAACCGCAATCTAGACGCACTTGGCTCTACTGCGCCAAATTAGGCTAAAAATCCAGTTGATACTTTTTCATGTCCTGCGGGGTATCCACATCACATATAAATGCGTCGTTATCCGTATGCCAAATTTGCACCTGCTCTGGATGCGTATCCATGTAAGCGCGGCAACTTAAATCAGGAACCGCCAAGGTATTGTGTAGCGCTTGTTTAGAAAAAAGAACTGGATTACCCCGCTGCCCTTGGACCATCGGAAGTACCATTTCTGTTCCTATAGTGCGCTGTGAAAACGCATTCAGTAGCTGACTGACCTCGGCTGTAGTGATAGCAGGTTGATCCGATAGCGCAATCAATAGCACATCAAAATTACTTTGCAACGCCTCGATACCGAGGCGAACCGAAGAGGCCTGACCCACCTCTGGATTGGGATTACGGAGTAATCGAATCGATCGACTGAAAGGCGAATGCATTTGCGCCAAGGCCTCTTCAATCGCATCACCATGAAAACCGGTAACGGCGACAAACTCCACTGGATTAAAGGGCTGTACTGTATCAAGCAAGCGCTTTAAAAGCGTGACACCGCCCCGCTTTAATAGGGCTTTGGGGTGCGATCCTAGTCGGCTTCCCTGGCCCGCCGCCAGCAATAACACGGCAAGGCGCAATGGATCTGAAGGGTTGGAATCTACATCGGTCATGATCAAAATGATGATAATAGAGTTCATCTAAAACGGCTTTAAATTTGACCTGACTCATTCTCATGAATAGCACCGATTACACCGTCCTCCAGACCGCCCTCACGTGGCTACGCGAAGGTAGGCGCATTGCCATTGCAACCGTAGTACAGACCTGGGGCTCATCACCCAGGCCGGTTGGCTCATGGCTCGCCATTCGGGACGATGGCCAAGTAGTGGGATCGGTATCGGGTGGCTGCGTGGAAGACGACTTAATTCGGCGCGTACAAACCGAGATCTTGGTTCGCAACATTCCTGAAATGGTGGTCTACGGCGTTAGCCGAGAAGAAGCAGCGCGCTTTGGTCTTCCCTGCGGTGGAACGCTGCGGCTTTTAGTGGAGCCCAGACCAGAGCAAGCCATATTAGAGTCGATCTTAGCGGCCATTGAAGGCCATCAACTGATTCTGCGCGTAGTAAATTTGCAAACCGGAAAATCATTACTGCGCCCAGGCACCAAAACCGATGGCTTCTCTTTAACCGAGAGTGCGATGCAGACCTCTTATGGCCCACGCTGGCGGATGTTTGTCATCGGCGCAGGTCAGTTATCGCTCTACGTTGCTAATTTTGCTGTTGCATCTGATTTTGATGTGATTGTGATTGACCCCCGCGAAGAGTATGCCGAAGGCCTCGATCTTCCGGGCGTTCAATTTATTAAAGGCATGCCGGATGATGTGATGCAGGAGCTTGGAATCGACTCGCACACAGCGATTGTTGCCCTCACCCACGACCCTAAAATTGATGATCTTGCTTTGATTGATGCGCTTCAATCCGAGGCGTTTTACATTGGTGCTTTAGGTAGCTTAACCAATACCTTAAAGCGAAAAGAACGCTTGCGGGAATTCAACGTATCGACCGAACAACTGGAGCGCCTGCATGGTCCAGTGGGTTTGGCGATTGGCGCTCTAACTCCCCCAGAAATAGCTGTCTCCGTGATGGCTGAAATTATTGCTGTTAAGTACGGCAAGCAGCCGTAATTTAAGGTCGCACTCCCGGACTTTCAATCTGCATGCCATTTGCCCTGCGCATTAAGTAAAGCTCTAATGCCACGAGCTCGGGTGATCCGTAGGCATATTGCTCCGCTCGCACAGCCGACACGCAGTTACGCAACCGGCGCTGCAAAGAACCCACCCCTTGCCACTCGATGCGATAAATCGGATACGCGGTAGGATGGCCCTGTGGAATCGTACTGCTCGCCAGCTTTAGTCCAGCGCGATCGTCATGGCACTGGGCACACGATAGATTAAGTTGACCCATTCTCTGAAAGTACAACGATTGGCCTTTCTTATAGTCCGACTCAATTGCTGGGTCGGTCGATGCGGCAATCGGCAGCCCCCTGGATTGATAAGCAATTAAGGTGCTGAGTGCCAATAAAGGTTTTGATTCATAGGCAAACGCTGGAGACTGTTGACGGCTTGTGCGGCATTGATTGATTTGCCCCTCTAGATTCTGGAGCTTGCCCTGAACGCGTTTTGGAAAGGTGGCCGCAACGCCTTTCATCGACTGCTTTGGGTCTTGATGGCAATCGGCACATGCTTTACCAGCGGGATTACCTCGATCAGTCCAAAGCGCTTCTCCATCCATAATCCAAAACAATGCAGGATTTAAATTGATATCCTTTTGCATCGCCTGATTGCTGGGTGTCATTAATGCGGTAGTCGATTGCCGCTGATCAGCATGGGATGGCATAGCCACAGCAAAAACAAAGCACAGCACACTAAGCTGAGCCAATTGCCTCTTGATCATGAAACAGTAATGGCTTGATTGACTATCGTGAGGTAATTGTTATCGCCTTGCCATCTGAATTCAAAAGTACCCGATTGGTCTGCTTTGGCATAGAAAATAAAAAGGGGGTTTGAGCCCACACCTGAATGCAGATCGGCTTTAAAGACTTCCTTGCCGTTGTAGGTGCAAATGAAGCTCCGAATAATATCGCGTGGTACTCGCAAACCTTGCTCAGTGTGCCGAAAACCAGACTCCATGTCGTGTTGTACGATCGCGCGAATAGAAAACACTTCACCCTTTTTTGCCGCTATCGGCATGGTGACTACGGCCCTGGAAGATCGACTCATACCATCTCCGTACATGCCGAGAGCGTAACGACAGTATCGACGCTAGTCCGCCAAAATGAGCCGTCGCTCATTTGCGCCAACGCCCACATCCGCTGTGAGTCTGCCAAGCGAATGCGCGTACTGGCTTCTGCCTTGCCTGATAAGGGCGTGAAATAGCAACTCACTACATTGGGTGATGGATTGGCCTCTGAAATAATATGAATTGCACGCACATAATTCGTTGGCGTCATTGGGCTATCGACTGAAAATTTAATCGCAACTAAATTGCCGCTCTCCACTAGGGGTGGCAGTTCAAAGTAAACGCGTCCAGTATTAACGGGGTTCTTACCGACAATGGCTTGCATTGCCTGCATGGCCTCGCTGGGTGTCGCACTTGCGCTTTGCCACGGGCAGAGGGATAAAGCAGTCAAAGAAACAATAAATTGGCGGCGCTGATTCATGGTGATTTAATCGTCAATAAATACGCAAGTACGTCTTCTATCTCTTGCCCAGTAAGCACAGTCTTCCCAGTAAATTGCGGTGCAACCCGCTGCAGATGATCTATTCTAAAGTAGGCCGGCATGATGGTGTTGGGGCTG
>JBEBBK010000013.1:0-14461 GCA_041158405.1 Pseudomonadota bacterium | reverse complement strand
AGCTACCTGCGCAAACTGCCATGGAACGGATGGCAAAGGCGTTCCAGAAGCCGGTATGCCGCTAATTAATAACCAATCCAGCGAGCAAATACTTGCCAGCTTGAAAGCCTATAAATCCGGCGCACGCGAGGGCACCATCATGCATCAGCTAGCCAAAGGCTATACCGACGAACAATTGCAAATCATTGCCAACCAGCTTGGTAAGAAATAAGGAGATGACTATGAATCGTCGACATTTTATGGGTCAAAGTGCTGCGGCCCTGGGTTTATTGACCGGCTTATCCGGTCCTGCCCGTGCAGCTAATTTACAAAAAGCCGAGATCCTCGTGATTGGTGGCGGTTACGGGGGAGCAACGGCTGCGAAATACCTGCGCCTCCTTTCCAACAACACCGCACGCGTTACCATCATTGAACCCAATCCTGAATTTATCTCCTGCCCTATGTCCAATCTGGTTATTGGCGGATCGCGCAAGCTATCGGAGTTAACGGTTTCCTATGATGGCCTGAGCAAACGCCATGGCATCAAGATTATTAAAGACAGTGTGGTTAATATTGATGCCGCCAAGCAAACCGTACAACTGGCCTCCGGTAAATCCATGCGCTTTGATAAGGTGGTTTTGTCACCTGGTATTGGCCTGATGATGGACAGCATTCAAGGTTTAGCGCAAGCTAATCAAGCTGGCGTAACTTTACAAGCTTGGAAAGCCGGCCCTGAGACCGTGGCCTTGCACAATCAAGTTGCGGCGATGCGCCAAGGTGGCGTATTTGCAATCACCATTCCAGAAGCGCCCTATCGCTGCCCTCCAGGACCCTACGAGCGCGCTTGCCAGGTGGCCTCCTACCTGAAGGCCAATAACCCCACAGGTAAGGTCTTGATTTTGGACGCTAATCAAGATGTGATCTCCAAAGGTGGCCTCTTTAAAAAGGTTTGGGCTGATCAGTACGCCGGCATGATTGAGTACCGTCCCAAGCACAATGCCGTCGCAGTTGATGCGAAGACCAAAACCATCAAGTTTGATGTGCAAGACGACGTGAAAGCCGATGTCTTAAATATCTTGCCTGCAATGCGTGCCGGTGATATTGCCGTCAAATCTGGGATTGCTAACTCCAATGGTCGCTGGGCAAATGTGAATTACATTAACTTTGAGTCCACTGCGGCTAAGAATGTGCACGTGATTGGCGATGCGATTCAGATTGCGCCGCTGATGCCGAAGTCTGGCCATATGGCCAACTCACATGCTAAGGTAACAGCAGCAGCTATTGTTGCTGAGCTGAGTGGCTGGGAAGTTAATCCTGCTCCGGTTCTCACCAACACTTGCTATAGCTTTGTGAATGCGAGGGAAGTGGTTCACGTAGCCAGCGTACACCAGTACAACGCCGCCGAGAAGACCTTCAGAACCGTTCCGGGTTCGGGCGGCCTCTCAGCAGAACCAACCACCTTGGAAGGCGTCTATGCGTGGGGCTGGGCTCGCAATATCTGGGCGGATAGCTTGGCGTAATGGCAGCAGCATTCGGCTAGATGCCGAAAGTAAAAAAGGAGCTTATTCGTAAGCTTCTTTTTTATTGGGCGCAGCCGGCTTTAAGACGAAATGGCATTGCGCGCATTGCGCGCGCGGCGGCGTTTACTGATAATAAAAAACAGGACGGCCACAATCGGTGCGGCAATGGCTACGGTAATCTCCGGATAAATCGGCAAGCCAGCTTCCTTGCCCCCTTTAGCTACGTAGAACAGGAGCCCAACCAAGTAATAGGTTAAGACCAGCACCGATAAGCTATCCACCGTCTCTTGCATCCGCAATTGCAGCTTTGCCCGCTTATCCATACTGGCTAATAAAGCCTGCGTTTGTTCTTCGTTCACAAACTCAATCCGCGTACGCAAGGTTTGGGTTGTTCTCGACACGCGATCCGATAATTCTTTGAGGCGGCGCTGGGTCCATAAGCAAGTGCCCATGGCTGGCTGAAAGCGCCGATCCATGAATTCAACCAAGGTCTGAACGCCTGGAATCGGCTCTTCATTGAGCTCAGCTAGATTTTTATTCACCAATTGACTGTAGGCTTCTGCGGCCGTAAAGCGCAGGCCAAACTCGGAAATCCATTGCTCCGTCTTCGATGCAAGCTGAGAGAGTTCAGCTAAAAATTCGCCATTCTTTTTTAACTGAATGCCCGAGTCGGTTTGCAACAAGGCAATTTCCTTCGACATCTGCGCTAAATCCGACTCGGCGTTCCGCAGCGGCAAGGACAATCCCTTAGCAACTGGGAAGGCCAGCATCGCCGCCATGCGATAGGTTTCTACTTCCGTAATGCGGCGCGCCACCCGGCCCGCTTGACGCGAGCCCAAGGTATTGTGAGGCACGTAATAGGAGATAAAACCATCCTCATTTAAGTTGAGGTCAGTCCAAAGCTGCGCCCGTCGATTGGACATGATGTAGCTGCCCAGCAGCGTATTGCCATTAAAAATAGCAGCCACTTCTTCTGCATCAGTAAAGAGGCTGCGGTCTTCAAAGGCAATATCAATCGCTGTAATACGCTGACCGCCAGCCGACTCAATCGAGGGGCAAGCCATTTTTTGCAATACCGCATTGAGGCGATCCAATATCGCATGGCGCGTTTGGATGAGCGGCTTATCTACTGGGGCGCTTTGCTGAACGATCGCGGCAATGGTCGCAAACTCACCATGCAGTTCCCACTTAATAATGATGCGCTCTGGGGCAGCAGATAATTCAATTGATCTAAAAAAGTGATCTTGACTGGTATTGCCCTTTGTTTGAAAAGCTTTAGATAGGCTTTCAATCCAATCGATCTGCAACTGACGCGACTGTGCATCCAACAAGAATGCCTGCGACAAAATACGTTCTTTTGGCCACTGCGCTACAGGCGGCCTAGAGTGCACCTCTTCGTGGAGCACCTGCCTTAAGGGGTGATCATAGGGTTTCATGTTGCACACATCCCGTTCATGGTCTTATTAATGGTTAAATGATACCGCTAAAAATTGACCAAAATGGGCTCTGGAGCAGTAAATTGAGGCCTGCCTATAGAATAGGAATTCATCCGAAATTGAATAACCCGTATGTCACCCTACTCCTCCGATAGCCCTGAATGGGTCACCCGTGTGCACTTAGCTGCATGCTATCGCTTGTGCGCACTAAATAAATGGGATGATCTAATTTACACGCATATTTCTGCCACCATTCCGGGGGAGCCTGATCACTACTTGATCAATCCCTTTGGTATGCAGTTTGATGAAATCACGGCCTCCAGTTTGCTAAAAGTCAACGTGCGAGGTGAATTGCTGCCCCATCAATCTGGAATGGTGAACCCGACTGGCTTTGCTATTCATGGCGCCATCCACCGAGCTCGGCCCGATGCACACTGCGTGATGCACTTGCATAATACCGCCGGCATCGCTGTCTCCTCTCAGCGCGATGGACTTTTGCCTTTGTCGCAGCACGCCATGCGTTTTATGGGGCACCTCGGCCACCATGATTATGAGGGGCTGGCGCTGACCGAATCGGAAGGAGCACGTTTAGTCGCCAATCTGGGAAGCCACCCCGCCATGCTATTGCGCAACCATGGCACGCTCACGGTAGGCCGAACGGTTGCTGAAGCCTATGTGGTGATGGCTACCCTAATCAAAGCCTGTGAAATTCAAGTGGCAGCATTAAGCAGCCCCAATCTAATCACGCCCGAGCCCGTAATCATTGCCAAGGCAGCAGCCGATCTGCACGATTTCGGCGCGGAAGAAGGTGCGCTCGAGTGGCCCGCTTTACTGCGTAAACTCGACCGGATTGACCCTAGCTATAAACAGTAAAGTAAACCATTTTTTACCTGAAAGGAATATGCTATGCCAACCATTAATGTGCAATTATTTGCTGGTCGAACAACCGAACAAAAACGTCAATTCGTTGAAGCCGTAACGCGCGTAACTTGTGAAACCCTCAACTGCTCAGCCGAATCGGTTGACATTATCTTGACCGACGTCACCAAAGAGAATTGGGCTAGTGGTGGCGCGCTTTGGAGCGACAAAAAGTAGTGGTCTGTAGCTGCGCATCCGAATAAAAAAGGGTGCATCAGCACCCTTTTTTATTCCCATTACGTCTTGCGATTTAGTCTAATTTAATCTTCGTCTTTTCAATCACCCTTTTCCAGCGATCAATGTCTGCAAAATACAGGTCACTAAATTGAGCTTGATTCAAGGGGGCGATTTGTACACCGGCTTTGACAAAACGCTCTCTCAGCTCAGGCGACTCCATTATTTTTAAAGTGGAGGCACTCAATTGATTAAGAATTGCCCGTGGGGTACCAGCTGGAGCAAAAATTCCCTGCCAGAGGGTATGTTCATAACCAACTACGCCTGATTCAAGAATGGTTGGCAGTTCAGGCGCCCCAGGAAAACGCTGCTTACTGGTCACTGCCAATGCCCTCACACGATCGCCTTTGTACAGAGGTAAACCAACTGGCATGCCCGCAAAGTAGAAATCAATTTGCCCACCAACCACATCCGTTGCTGCTGGCGAACCTCCTTTGTATGGAACGTGGATTGCTTGCAGTCCAGTCAGGGATAAAAATAGCTCTCCTGCCATGTGATCCGAATTACCAATTCCGGATGAAGCAAAACTGAGTTGTCCTGGCTTTGCCTTGAGCATCGCTATTAAATCTGCCACTGACCTTGCTGGCGAATTGAGGTTAACAATCAATATATGCGGCGTAGCAGCCACCCCCACAACTGGTATGAGGTCTTTAGCGCCATTAAACGGTAATTTTGGATTTGTAGCCACACTAATGGCCAGTCCGTTTTGTGCAAACAAAATGGTGTAGCCATCTGGACTGCTCTTGGCGACCGCATCCGCTGCAATGTTGCCCGCTGCACCGCCTCTGTTCTCAACAACAATAGGCTGCTTGAGCGCAATACTGAGATCGTTTGCAATCATTCGGCCCACGATATCCGTTGAACTCCCTGGGGCATAGCCAATCATCATTTTGATTGGCTTATCTGGGTAGGCGAAGGCCAATCCAGTGGTTGCAACTCCACTCACCACCATTGCCGCAGCAATCAGCTTAGAAATTAACCGCGTTTTTAAGTTCATCTTTATCTCCATATTGTAGTAATAACGCTCTTGGTTTAAAGGTTTAAAACAGGTACGCCACATTCAACTGCACATGCATTTAATACTTTAAGTAACTCACTTGAAATGGGGATGCCATCACGCTCGCGTGTTGAGATTGATGTATCCGCCCCCTCTCCAGGAGTGCGAATACGATCGACACCGGGCAACGTATTGGATCCTTGAATATCTCGCACGACGGCAGATACCCGCTCTACGAAAAGAGTGCGTTCCCCAAATGCATCTGGATCAACTGCAATCAAAGCCTGCCCCGTGTTCGTAACACCATCATGGCAGGCATTAAAGTCAATCGTCTCTTTTCCAACCGCTGCCCCATTTAAAGTTCCAGCAAGGAGGCTAATCATCAAGGCCAAACCATAGCCTTTATAGTCGCCAATCGGGAGTAAGGACCCTTCCCCAGCTCGCGCTGGATCCAATATTGGCTTACCAGAACGATCAATCATCCAGCCCTCGGGAATGGATTCGCCACGTTGGGCCGCCAGCTTTACCTTGCCATAGGCGGCAACCGTAGTAGCCATGTCCAGCAAAACAATCGGCTGGCCTTTTTGCGTCGGCACCGCAATTGCAATGGGATTGGTAGAAAGCAATAAATCAGTACCGCCCCAAGGGGCCATGTGGTTTGCGTTGCCAACCGCCATGTAGATTCCAACCAGTCCGCGCTCGGCTAACATTCGAACGTAGACCGAGGCAGCCCCAGAATGATTACCGTGGTGGCTACCTATCCAACATACCCCGTGCTCACGGGATTTTTTAGTTGCTAATTCAACAACCTGATTCATCACCAGATGGCCCAGCCCGTTGTCGCCATTCACTAGCGCTGTACCGCCACGCTCGCGCTCTATTCGGATGTGCGGATGCAAATTAATACCGCCTGCCTTAATCCGCTTAACATACGCCGGCAACCTAAAAATGCCGTGTCCATCGGCCCCAGCTAGGTCAGACTGCACCATCAGGTGGGCCACAGTCTTCGCATCCAATGGTGGAACACCATTTGCAATGAAAACACCTGCAATAAATTGTGTGGCTTGATCAACGGGTAAGTGGCTGAGATTGTTCATTGTGCTTTATTGATTGGCAGGCGTATTACGTAATTCCATACTGTAAATGTACCTGCCTTCGGGATGATAGGTTACCGTGGCTTCAAATAATTTTCCGCTGGCATCAAAATAACGCCTTGTAATGACCAAACAAGCAGAGCCAATGTCAACATTGAGGACATCAGCATACTTTTGATTTGCCTGTGCCGCATAGACATCTACCTCAGCACGATCGATCTTTAGTGCAAAGCGGCGCTCAATTTGCTCAAAAACCATTAAATGCGCATGCTCTGGATCGGTAGTCACATCAGCAAACTGGGGCAGGATATAAATATCAGTCCAAGCAATCGCTTGATTTGAATCTTGGTTCTTGCGAACGCCACCAATGTGATACCACGACGAACCAATTGGGGCATCTAAGACTTTTGCCAACGCCTCATCGCATTCGATAAACTCCTCTATTTCATTCACCCGATAGGTATCTCGCGGATACCGCAATATATCAGCGGGGGAATTGAAAGACTGCGTGAAGCGCCGCGGCGACAATCTTGAAATGACCTGTGTAGCAGCTCCTTGCTGGCGGAGTATTAAGCCATCGCGCTCCAAATTACTGAGCGCATGTCGCAATGTGTGCCTACTTGCATTGAACAATTCACAAAGCTGACTTTCTGATGGAAGGCTCGATCCAACCGCCCAATACCCCTCACGAATACGCTCAGAAAGTGTATTCGCAAGTGTCTGGTAAAGAGGAGCGTTTGCAGTCAAATTAAGATAGCCCAAACATTTTTTTACCTGCTATTGGCAAGCGTGCTTTGAGGATATCGCCAGATAATGATTCTGTAATGTAAAGATCCTTGCCATCGCCACCAAAGCATAAGTTAGCCAAATGGTGGTGGTGCGGGTTGTCTGAATAAATCAAGTGGGTCGGCAGCATATTGTTATCAAAACGCCAAATACCAACGCCAAGGTGGCAAACCAGCAGGCCATTCTCGGAATCCATTTCGATCCCGTCTGGACCAGCAACACCACCAGTCAGCTGAATTGCAACGCCCGTTTTAGAAACAGAGCCATCTGCCATGAGGGGTAAGCGCCATATTTGCTGTGAGCGTGTTGCCGCAACAAACACATGCTTTTCTTGGGTATTGAGCGTAATTCCATTCGGGCTCGGAATGTTTAATACCAAACGATCGAGCTGCCCGTTGGCGCACAACCTAAAGACACGACCCGTTGGATCGGCAATCCCGGTCTGGCCCTGATCGGTAAAGTACAAGTCGCCATTCGAAGCAAAGTGCAAATCATTGAGGCCTTTGAAGTTTTCACTGTACATCGAGCCTAAAATGGTTTGGATCTTCCCGGTTTTGGTATCGAGCTCTAAAAGACCGCACTTGTAATCACAGATGAATGCGCGCCCATCCTTATGAAACTTCAGGCCATTAGGCCAGCCGTCATACTGCGTAACTAATTCCCAATCCCCTTTTGGCGTAATCTTAAAAATACGTCCAAACGGTATATCCACAAACCACAAGTTTCCTTCGCGATCAAATGAAGGGCCTTCTAAAAAGCATTCGACCTCGGCATTTTGACGATTGGGATCAGACCAGCCCGTGCGCGATTTTTTTCTGAACTTTGCAGGCATTGACATAAATACCTCTGCCTTAATCTTCTCTACCGGCTGAAATGGGTTGTGCATTCTGGAAATCTCCTAAAGTTATACGGATAAGTTAACATAAATACTAAAATGGCTCTGCCAGTGTTTTTTGTTAAAAAACACGGTATTTACCATATTAAATCATAATTTTATGGTGCTCGAGTGATTCGAGGTGTACTATTTTACTAAATTCATGATTTACTTGTACGAACAAATTAAATAAACGGAAAACCAATGGATCGGATTGTTGTTATTGGTACAGGCACTATGGCTGCAGGCATAGCGGCAGGATTTATTGCAGAAGGGTTGCCCGTCACCATACTTGGGCGCTCAAGCGAGAAAGCCACAGCTTGTTTAGATAAGGCCCTTGGATTAGCGATCAATATCAGCAGTCAGGAAGCAATACGATCTTCTACCCCGGATGCATTGAAGCAATTCCAGCAATATGGCGTTTTTGAAGACTGGAATGCATGGGCCAACTGCCTTTGGGTAATAGAGACTGTTTCAGAAAATTTAGATCTGAAAAAATCTATTTTTGCTGCGCTGGACAAAAAGGTTCCAGAATCAGTTCCGATCGGCAGCAATAGCTCGGGATTCCCTATCAGTAAGATTGCCGAAGGACTTCCGACCGCTGCTCGGATGATGGGGGCACACTACTTCATGCCGGCGGATATTGTTCCCTTGGTTGAGATAGTGATGGGAGAAAAAACCGACCCCACACTCGCACAGCAGGTATGTACACTCTACAAATCGATTCACAAAAAACCAGTGCTAGTACAACGCGATATTCCAGGATTTTTAGCGAATCGTATTCAGCATGCGCTTATGCGTGAAGCCCTAGCTCTGGTTGACGCAGGCATTGCAACGCCCGATGATATTGACGACGCAGTACGTTATAGCTTTGGCTTTCGCTATGCAGCAGTTGGCCCCATGACCCAGAAAGAAATCTCTGGATGGGATGGGATGGCCAATGCAGCCAAGGAAATCTATCCCTCGCTCTCCAATATTGATGCCATTCCGCCCAGCTTAGCCAAGCTGATGGCAGAAGGCAAAACCGGCATCAAGGCGGGGGAAGGTTTTAGAAAGTGGAGTCCCGAAGAAAGCAAAGCAATGAACGCCCTTTACTCGCGGCGCCTTAAAGCGGCATTTGAAGTTCTTAACATTCAATAATGCCCCAGTCCTTAGAAACTGTCTGCTTCACTAGAGCAACATTGGGCTTTACACCAATGCCGACGGCATTCAACTGCTCGATATTCAGCTTACCGTTGACAGCCCTTAGGGGCGCATCACAAATGTCGTACTCCAAATATGCGTTGGACATACTAAGACCCCACGAGGCTCCATTCATTGCAAAACCGATGGCAGCCGTCGCTGCTGCTGACAATGATGTTTCTGCAACTTTACAGGCAAGATTTAAGTGTAGACCACGCTTTTCTAGCTCGATGGCGGCACGCATGCCAGGCAACATACCGCCGAGCTTAATGAGCTTTAAGCTGGCTCCGTCCATCACACCGTTATCTGCGCATACCTTGATGGTATCGATGCCATGGATTGATTCATCCAAGCAAATCGGTAATGGGGATGCCTTCTTTAGACTTGCAAAGTCAGCAATGGAATGGTTTGCTGAAATCGGCTGCTCGACAAATGAAAGGCGCGAGGCGAGTTCAGAGCGGCAAAAATCAATTGCTTGCTCTAAGGTGAAAGCACCGTTGGCATCCGCGGATATCGTATCGCCTTTCAGGGCATCACAAATTGCTGCTACCCGCTGCAAGTCAGTATTAAGATCCAGGGACCCAACTTTAATTTTCCAGTGCCGATATCCCTGGTCTCGTAGCGCTCGCGCATCAGCAAGCTCCGTTTCCAAAGAGCCTCCCAGCATCCGCAGAACTGGTAATGAATCTGGTACGTCCAAGGACTCAATGCGATGCGCTTTACGCAACAGAGACCATGCAGGCTCTCCTTTGACTTGCGCAAAGAGGTCCAACAGGGCTAACTCAATACAGGATTTCGCTGAAGTATTGGCGTATAAAAAACGGGATTGGATATTGCCGACCTCGCAAGGGTCTGCCCATGAGACGTCTTTCACTGCATTCAGAAGGTATGCAGTATTTGCCAAGATACTACCAAGCGTCTCGCCCGTCATTAGGGGTGCCGCAGACGTTTCTCCCCAACCCTCCCCGCCCTCACCATCTATTATTCGCAACAGTAAGGTATTGGCATGCGTAACAGTTTCCCCCGACATTTTCATCGGCACTCGGAGCGGTATCGAGAGCGGAAAAAGCGTAGCGGATTTAATTTTCATTGCTTCTATTCAGGTTTTGTCAGACTATCAATTTCATAAAAACAGTAAGGAGATCATATGCTAAAAATTATTCAAGCGATTGCAATTGCATTGGCCGCAACATCGCTTCCTTTGCAAGCCCAACCCTATCCCAATCAACCCATTCGCTTAATTGTGCCATTTGCTGCCGGTGGACCATCCGATGTTCTAGCAAGGGCCTTTAGTCAAAAATTAGGGGAAGACTTCGGGCAACCGGTCATTATTGATAACAAGCCTGGTGCAGGAACCAACTTGGCCGCAGAATTTGTTGCGCGCTCAAAACCAGATGGCTACACGATTTTTCTAATGATGGTGGGAACGCAGGCAATTAACGAAACCTTGTATAAAAAATTGAGTTACAACACCGTCAAGGACTTTGCGCCGATCACTCTTGTAGCTTCGTCTTCTTTAATGTTAGTAGCCAATCCATCGGTACCCGTCAAAAACGTCAACGACTTGATTGCCTTCGCAAAAGCCAATCCAGGTAAAGTCAATTTTGGCTCTTCAGGCACAGGCACCCCACTCCATCTGGGTGGCGAGCTATTTAATGTGCAAGCAGGCACCGATATTACTCACATAGGATACAAAGGAGCGGCGCCAGCCCTAACCGATGTGTTGGGCGGCCAAATTCAGACGGCCATGATTGGTACGCCGGCAGCGCTACCCCACATTAAATCGGGCAAACTCACTCCGATTGGAGTTACTAGCCTGAAACGTTCGCCCAACGCGCCGGAAGTTCCTGCCATTGCTGAAACCTTGCCTAATTTTGAGGTCGAACTGGTTTACGCACTGGTTGCCCCCGCAGGTACGCCCAATGCAATTATTAAACGCCTGAATACCCAGATGGGCGCCATACTCAATAACCCAGAAGTCAAAACCCAACTAGCAAGTAGGGGGTTTGATGTGCAAACGAGCACGCCAGAGCAGTTGGGTGCCTACATTAAAGCAGAAGTAACTAAATGGGCGCCGATTGTGAAAAAATCAGGGGCTACTGCTGAATAGTTATCCGCACTTACTAACCTCCATTTATTTAATCGATTTATTCCATGATTGAAATTTCTGAAAAGCGCCTCATTGGCCCTGTTATTCGCTTGCATCCCAATGACAACGTCGTCGTAGCGCGAGTCGATGTTGGCATTGGTACTGAAGTTCCAAGTGAGCATTTCACTAGCCGCAGTCAAGTACCAGCAGGTTACAAAATTGCGGCAAGGCCAATAAAAAAAGGGGATCCCATTCTGAAATACAACGTCACCGTTGGCTTTGCGAATGTGGACATTGAGCCTGGCACCATGGTGCATGGCCACAATACCGACTTTAAAGAATTTGATCGAGACTACGCCTACGCTAGCGAATTTAAACCGACAGTTCTGTTGCCAGAGTCGGAACGCGCTACCTTTGAGGGCTATGTGCGAGCCAACGGCAAAGTAGGTACACGTAATTTCATTGGCATTTTGTCAACAGTCAATTGCTCAGCGACCGTAGTTAATAAGATTGCAGAATGGTTTACGCCTGAGCGTTTAGCCGAGTACCCCAACGTAGATGGCGTTGTTGCGTTTAGTCACTCGATTGGTTGTGGCATGGAAATGACCGGTGAGCCCATGCAATTGCTTCGTCGTACTATGGCTGGTTATGCTAGGCATCCCAATCTCGCGGCTGCTTTAGTGATTGGACTGGGTTGTGAACGCAATCAGCTCAAAGGCTTAATGGCGCAGGAGGACCTTAAAGAAGGCTCGACCTTGCATACCTTCATCATGCAAGAAAGTGGTGGCACTCGCAAAACCATTGAAGCGGGAATTGAAGCAGTTAAAGCACTGTTGCCTAATGCCAATAAAGTAAAGCGTAAGACTGTGTCAGCAAGCCACCTATGCGTAGGTCTACAGTGCGGTGGTTCCGACGGCTTTTCATCGATTACGGCCAATCCAGCCCTAGGCGCCGCGATTGATATTCTTGCGCGGCACGGAGGCACGGGCATTCTCTCCGAAACTCCAGAGATTTATGGCGTTGAGCATACCCTCACTCGGCGCGCTGCAACTAAAGAGATCGGCGAAAAACTTATCCAGCGCATTCGCTGGTGGAAAGACGAGTACTCGGTTGGCCGTGATGTGCAAATTAACGGCCAAGTGAGTCCAGGCAATCAAATAGGCGGGCTCGCCAATATTTTTGAGAAATCCTTAGGCTCTTCCATGAAAGGCGGCACGGGTCCACTGATGGAGGTTTACCGTTATGCCGAGCCAGTAACAACTAAGGGCTTTGTCTTTATGGATACACCGGGTTTTGATCCAGTATCAGCAACCGGTCAGATCGCGGGTGGCGCCAATTTAATTGCGTTTACTACGGGCCGCGGCTCCATGTTTGGTAGTAAGCCAGCACCCTGTATCAAGTTGGCTACTAATACGCCGATGTACTTACGATTAACGGAAGACATGGATATTAATTGCGGTGAAATATTAGACGGCACCGTCTCCGTACAAGAAATGGGGCAACGTATTTTTGAACTCTTCTTAGATACCGCTTCCGGCAAGCCATCGAAGAGTGAACTTCTTGGATTAGGCGACTACGAATTTGTACCCTGGCAAATTGGCATCATGAGTTGACCCAAAAGGCTGGAAGGTGAACCAGCCTTTTCTATGCATTCAGGCGCTATAAAGACCTGTAAATTGGATTGACGGACAAATCAATACCATTACAGGAGTTGCTTTCGTCTAATGAAATTCAAAGACTATTACGAAACGCTCGGCGTTGCCCGCACCGTAAGCCCAGATGAGATTAAACAAGCCTATCGTAAATTGGCGGGTAAATACCGCCCCGATGTCAGTAAGGAAAACACAAGTTAGGATTCCGAACGACTTAGCAGCAATTCCCAGCGCTGTAGCATGGCATCGAGCTGATTAGTTACTTCAGATAAGCAGGCTTGCATACTCGCAGCCAATTCAGGTTCATTTTTATATAGATCGGGATTGCTCATCGCCAAGCCAATCTCAGCCTGCTCTATTTCGAGGGCTTCAATCTGCAAAGGCAATGCCTCTAACTCTTGGCGCTCTTTGCCATTGAGTTTTTGAATACCGCCTTTAGCGGCAACTAACTTTGCTTCCTTATTTTCTTTTTCTGCTGGCTTGATGTTTGCTTTTACAGCAGGCTCTATCTTTAGGCTGCCGTTTTCTGAGCGAATTTGATCGGAGCGCGCCTTCTGAATTTTCCAGTCCTCATAACCGCCCTCGTACTCACGCCAAAATCCATCGCCCTCATTGGCAATAATGCTAGTCACCACATTGTCCAAAAAGTAACGGTCGTGGCTGACTAAAAAGACCGTACCCTTGTAGTCCTGAAGCAATTGCTCCAAGAGATCGAGGGTATCGATATCCAAGTCGTTGGTGGGTTCATCCAGCACCAAGACATTGGCTGGGCGAGCAAAAAGGCGGGCGAGCAACAGGCGATTGCGCTCACCGCCCGATAAGGTACTGACCGGTGAATTAGTTCGCTCTGGTGCGAATAAGAAATCGCTTAAATAACTTTTGACGTGCTTACGATTGCCGTTGATTTCAATCCATTCACTTCCGGGGCTGATGTAATCTTCCAGTGACGCATTGAGATCAAGGCCTTCGCGCATTTGATCAAAATAGGCTACTTCAATGCGCGTCCCCATCACCGCTGTTCCAGAGTCTGGCGCAATGGTGCCAAGAATCAGTTTTAATAAGGTTGTCTTGCCAGCGCCATTAGGGCCAAGGAGGCCAACCTTGTCACCACGCAAGATGGTGGCGGTAAAGTCTTGAACGATCGGGCGATCATATGATTTAGATATATTTTGCAAGTCCGCGACGATCTTACCGCTACGATCCCCCGCAGAGACAGCCAGCTTTACCTGACCCATTTCGTCGCGGCGCTGTGCACGACTCGCGCGTAGCTTTTCCAAACGGGCAATCCGGCCAACGCTACGCGTACGCCTTGCCTCAACCCCTTTTCGAATCCACACCTCTTCTTGCGCTAGTAGTTTGTCTGCTCTGGCGTTCGCCAAGGATTCCGCATTGAGTTCTTGGTCTTTTAACACCTCGTATGCTGAAAAATTACCAGGATAACCACGCAGAATTCCGCGATCCAGTTCCACAATTTGGGTACAGACTGCATCCAAGAATGCACGGTCATGGGTAATTAATACCACTGAGCCTTGGTACTCTTTTAACAATTCCTCTAGCCACGCGATGGAGTCCAAGTCCAAGTGGTTGGTTGGCTCATCCAGTAACAGCACATCTGGAACCGCAACCAAAGCTTGCGCTAAGGCTACGCGCTTTTTAGTGCCTCCCGATAATGCGTTGATTTTCATCTCGGCTTGCAAGTG
>JBEBBK010000012.1:0-15248 GCA_041158405.1 Pseudomonadota bacterium | reverse complement strand
ATTGCCGCTGTTTAGTGATTGGCAGCCGATGCTCATCATGCTGGCGGTATTGTCGATGGTGATTGGTAATGTGACGGCAATTGCGCAAACCAACATCAAGCGCATGTTGGCGTATTCCGCGATTGCCCAAATGGGATTTGTCTTGCTTGGTATGTTGTCGGTATTCGATGACCATGCTTATAGTGCGGCGCTGTTTTATGCGGTGACCTATACCTTGACTACCTTGGCTAGCTTTGGATTTTTAATGCTGCTGTCGAAAAAAGGCTACGACTGCGAGACCCTTGATAGCCTAAAGGGCTTAAATAAAAATCACCCGTGGTTTGCATTTATGGGTCTCGTGATGATGTTCTCGTTGGCTGGTATACCCCCAACCGTCGGCTTTGCTGCTAAATTATCGGTGCTTGAGGCCTTGGTTGATGCAGAGTACACCGCATTGGCAATCATTGCTGTGATGGCATCCTTGGTCGGCGCTTTCTATTATTTGCGGGTTGTGAAGGTGATGTATTTTGATGCACCACTGCGCGAACATGAGATTACCGGCTCTAGCATCTCGCGTGGCATATTGGGCATGAATAGTATTGCTATTCTGGTCTTGGGTATTTTCCCAGGCGCTTTAATGGCTTTGTGTTTGGATGTCATGCGAAATACTTTGCTTGGCGGCTAACACCCCCAACCCAGCTGATTAGCTGGGTTTTTTTATGGAGCGCTCTTGATGACCGAAAAATCATTGCACGACTTACCGCAAGGCGACGCGCACCTGAAAGAGGAGTGCGTTGAAAGCAAGGATCTGTACGGCGGTATTTTCTTAAATATGAAGCGCGATACCGTTCGCTTGCCTGATGGCGGCGAAGCAGTGCGTGAGTACCTTACGCATCCGGGTGCGGTGGCGATTCTTGCCATACTGGATGACGGACGTATTTTGCTAGAGCGTCAGTACCGCTATCCCGTTGCTCGGGTATGCATGGAAATTCCGGCGGGTAAGCTGGATTTGGCCGAGGATCCCCTCAAGTGTGCCCAGCGCGAACTGCAAGAAGAGACGGGCTACACCGCTTCAAAATGGAGTTACATTCGGCGCATTCACCCGGTGATTTCCTATTCGACCGAATTCATTGATATATATTTAGCAGAAGGATTAAGTAAAGGCCGGCGTCAGCTTGATGATGAGGAATTTTTAGATGTATTCGCTGCATCCCTGGATGAGTTACTGGGCTGGGTAGAAGAGGGTGCCATCACCGACGTCAAGACCACGATTTCAGCGTATTGGTTAGATCGCTACCGCCGCGGCTTGGTGAAGGCCAAGGCGCTCCCATCGCTGACCTAAAAACACCATTAAAATAAGCTATATTGAATTTAGCAGTTTTATCCCCATCTATATGGCATGAGAGTCTATAACTTATCCTGTTCCTTTGATCATCGCTTTGAGGGCTGGTTTTCTTCTGAGGAAGATTGCCTTACCCAGCAGGCCACTGGCATGCTTGCCTGCCCTTTATGCAATAGCACTGCGATTACGCGGTTGCCATCCGCACCTCGCATTGCGAAGTCACAAACCAAAGAGGGTTCGGAGCAGAGCGGTGAGACCTCGGCACTCACTCAGGTAAATCCTGCTCAAAGTCAGCCAAGCCAAAATAATGTCGCCTCAGTAACGCGCGCAGATCATAGCCAGTTGGAAGCCCAAGTTCAAGCCGCCTTTTTGAACGGGGTGCGTGAACTCATGAGTCGTTCGGAGGACGTGGGCTCTGAATTTGCAGAGGAGGCTCGCAAGATGCATTACAAAGAATCGCCCGAGCGCAGTATTCGGGGGCATACTACTGCGGATGAGGCAGAGTCATTGCGTGAAGAGGGGATTGAAGTCCTGTCCTTACCGGCCATGCCGCACTTTAAAAATACCCTGCAGTAAATCCCGCCCCTTTATTGACGCGCCAAAGAAAATAGCAACCCGAGGGTTGCCATTTCTAATTCAGGGCTGCCTAAGAATTACTTGGACGTGGGCATTACAAATTCTGCACCCTTAGCAATGCTCTCTGGCCAGCGTTGCATCACGCTTTTTTGTTTGGTATAAAAGCGCACGCCTTCTTTACCATAGGCATTCATATCACCAAAGAGCGAGCGCTTCCAGCCACCAAAGCCATGCCAAGCCATCGGCACCGGAATGGGTACGTTAATGCCCACCATGCCCACTTGAACGCGGCGAGCAAATTCACGGGCAATATTGCCATCGCTGGTAAAGCAGGCAACGCCGTTACCAAATTCATGGGCATTAACTAAATCCAGCGCTTCGGCAAAGTTGGCAACGCGCACGCAGGAGAGTACGGGCCCAAAAATCTCTTCAAGGTAAATCTGCATGTCAGGAGTAACGCCATCAAACAGCGTGCCACCCAACCAAAATCCCTTCTCTGAGCCGGGAACGGAAAAATTGCGTCCATCTACTAGGAGCTTGGCGCCAGCCGCAACGCCTTTATCAATGTAGCCGCTAATTCGATCGAGGGCAGCGCGGGTCACAATCGGACCCATTTCCGCATCGAGTTCCATACCATTTTTAATCTTCAAAGTACGGGCACGCTCAATCAGTTTAGGCATGATCTTTTCGGCAGCATCGCCTACTAAAACAGCCACCGAGATCGCCATGCAGCGCTCACCGGCAGAGCCATAGGCTGCGCCAACGAGGGCATCAACGGCTTTATCAATATCGGCATCGGGCATAACTACCATGTGATTCTTGGCGCCACCGAGGGCTTGCACCCGCTTACCGAAGTGCGCACCGCGCTCGTAGATGTAGTTGGCAATCGGCGTCGAGCCAACAAAGCTAATCGCCTTGACGTCTGGATTTTCAATTAAGGCATCGACCGCTTCTTTGTCACCCTGAACGACGTTAAAGACGCCTTTGGGTAAGCCAGCCTCAGTGAGTAATTTAGCCATCAAGAGCGAAGCAGATGGATCGGTTGGGCTAGGTTTTAAAATGAAGGTATTGCCGCACGCAATGGCTACCGGGAACATCCACATCGGCACCATCACTGGGAAATTAAATGGCGTAATACCAGCCACTACGCCTAAGGGCTGCCGCATGATCCAGTTATCAATGTCAGTAGACACCTGCTCGCTGTAATCGCCTTTGAGTAGCTCCGGAATGCCAGTTGCAAATTCCACAATCTCAATACCGCGCGTTACTTCACCCTGCGCATCGGTAAAGACTTTGCCGTGCTCGGCAGTAATGATGGCAGCCAATTCATCGCGGTGTTGGTTCAGCAGCTCTAAATACTTAAACAGAATGCGTGCGCGACGCAGGGGCGGCGTATCCGCCCAGGCCGGAAAGGCTGCTTTGGCGGAGGCAACAGCCTCGTTGACATCGCCCTTGCTGGCGAGTGCAACGCGCCGGGCAACTTGGCCACTGGCGGGATGGTAAACGTCGCCAAAGCGCGTATTGCTAGGCAGGTGCAGGGCGCCGCCAATAAAGTGGGCAATATCGTCTTTGGAATTAAATGGAGGGATTTTATTGCTTGTCATAGGGCTTTCTGCTGATGGACTAGAACTAAATGCGGTTTGGTGGTTAATCTCTAGGAAATATCTTGGTTTATGCTGCAAATTGGGTGTTTAATCCCGCGATGTACCAAATTGATCCTGAACCCCGTTATTCTATCGCTATCGCTTGTGTTCAGCTGTTTTCCGCAATATTCCTCTGTAAAAGGTTTTTCCAATGAGTCTGCTCTTTTCGCCGTATACCCTCGGATCCCCAAGGGGTGATTTGACCCTAGCAAACCGCATCGTGGTGGCGCCAATGTGCCAGTATTCGGCGGTGGATGGCCGCGCCATGGATTGGCACCTGATGCATTGGGGCAACCTACTCAATAGCGGCGCAGCGCTATTCATTATTGAGGCGACTGCCGTTACAGCCCAAGGGCGAATCACCCCAGCCTGCCTAGGCTTATGGGATGACGCGACGGAAGCGGCTTTAAAAGACAATTTAAGCCGAGCACGCGCTTTGGCGCCAGCCTTACCCGTTTTTATTCAACTCTCGCATGCCGGCCGCAAGGCATCGAGTTCGACCCCATGGCAGGGTGGCCAGTTGTTGGCAGAAGATCAGGGCGGCTGGGCTATTTGCGGCCCATCGGAGATTCCGCAACTGCCCAATGAACGCGCTCCGCATTCCATGAATGCAGCTGAGTTGCAAGAGATGATCGATGCATTTGTTGCTTCGGCCATGCGCGCTGATCGGATTGGCATCGACGGGGTAGAGTTGCACTGTGCACACGGTTATTTACTGCACCAATTTTTATCCCCAATTGCAAACCAACGTAGCGATGAATACGGCGGCTCTTTTGAGAACCGCATTCGCTTTCCGCTGGAACTATTTAAAGCCGTTCGCACAGCGTATTCCGGCGTGCTGGGCTTGCGTCTCTCGGCTTCAGATTGGATCGATGGCGGCTGGACTGCCGAAGAGTCAACTGAGTTTGCCGCTCGCTTAAAGGCGGCAGGCGCCAACTTTATTCACGTCTCATCGGGTGGGATTTCACGGCAGCAACAGATTGCAATCGGACCCGACTACCAGGTGCCTTTTGCGAAAGCAATTAAAGCGCATGCTGGCTTACCTACTATTGCCGTGGGACTCATTACCAGTCCGCAGCAAGCCGAGGCGATTTTGGAGCGGGGCGATGCGGATCTGATTGCCCTTGCTAGGGCCTTTTTGTACAAGCCGCGCTGGGCATGGGAAGCAGCGGCAGCCCTGAAAGGAGAAGTGCTTGCCAGTGAGCAATATTGGCGATGCTTACCTGCCGAAGCACAGGCGGTATTTGGTGCTGTGCGTATTGGTCAGCGTTAGGCTTGAGCGCGCGAAGCAGGATCAGCCAGCGCCTGCACAAATGCCTTCGCGGTACTGAGTAATAAGCGGTCGCGACCGAGCCCAGCAACCAGTTGCACGCCTACCGGCATGTGATTTGGTCCTGTGCTGACATTGATGTTGATGCAGGGATAGCCCAGTACCGACCACGAGCGGCAAAAGATGGGGTCGCCGGTGTGGGACTTGGTAGCAGGAGCCTCGCCGATCGCGCTGGGGGTAATGATGACATCAGCATGGTCTATAAAAAACTGATCCATCGCTTGCCGCGCTTGCGCAACATATATTAAATCGGCGGTGTAGGTTTCATACGGTATCGCTGCACCGTCTTTGAGTTGGGCTGCTATCTTGGTTCCCAACAGCTTGGGGTAATGCACCCGCTCAAATAACAAACTCCGAGACATTTCTGAAGTCATAATGCGGCTCTGTGCATCGGCCAAACCGTCAAATAGGGCGGGTAAGCGTGCTTCGGTAACGCCACGGTGGCTGATGGCATTGGCCGCAAAGCGAGCCAAGGTCATTGCTGTACCGGTTTCTTTTTGCGCCAAGGGCCAATGCACGGTATTCGCAATTGCAATGCGTGGTTTGTGGTGCAGGGCATCGATCGTAGCCAAGCGGTGATCGCCACTCATCGCTGCTACGCCCAAGGCAACATCGCTGACGGTTCTACCAAAACAGCCCAAGGTATCCATGGAAATCGAGAGGCTTTTAACGCCCGCAATACTGACTTTGCCATAACTGGGTTTATAGCCAACCACACCACAAAAGCTAGCAGGGCGAATGATGGATGCGGCAGTTTGGGTGCCAGTGGCCAAGGGAACCATAAAGTCGGCTACGGCAGCAGCAGAGCCGCTAGACGAACCGCCGGGTGTATGGGCCGTGTTGTGGGGGTTGGCAGTGGGACCGCTCTTAAAGGTCGCAAATTCCGTTGTCACGGTTTTGCCTAAAACAATGCCGCCGGCTTTGCGCATGAGGGCAATCGAAACAGCATCCGTTGCCGGTTGGTACTTGCTGTAGATGGGCGAGCCATACGCCGTGGGTAGGTCATAGGTATCAAAGAGGTCTTTGACGCCAAAAGGTAGTCCATGCAATAGGCCAGTCGATGCACCGCGATCGAGTTGCCGTGCTCGTACGATAGCGTTTTCTTTACCAAGGCTTACCCACGCCTTGATGGTGCGCTCGCGCTGCCCAATGCGGTCCAAGCACGCTAAGACCAAATGCTCTGCCTTAATCTTCCTTTGAGCAAGGGCGAGGGCGGCGTCGGATGCGCTGAGACTTTCAAGATCATTCATAGGTCTATTCTAGTGGCGCTGGCGTATGATCGCAATTCAGCGTAGTTCACCCCAGTTTTTTTATCACCCCTTTTCACTTTTATGACCATTCCCCACACCATTAACCGCGAAGCCTGGTTACAAGAGGCGGTGCGACGCCTGGAGCCGATTTTTTCAAAAGCAGGCTATGCGATTCCGCCGGTGCGCGTGTCCTGCGGCTTTCCGGCCTCTAGCAGTCCGCGAACCACCTTGGGTCAGTGTTGGCCGCGTGAGCGCTCAGGCGATGGTGTGAATGAGATTTTTATTTCCCCTAAGTTAGACGAGCCGGTTCAGTTGCTAGACACCTTGGTGCATGAGCTCTGCCATGCTGTGGATGACTGTTTTAGCGGCCATGGTGAGGATTTCAAGGGGATAGCGCAGGCCCTGGGCCTAGAGGGCCCTGCACGCATGGCCCATGCCAGCGAGGCTTTGGTAGTGCGTCTGATGATGATTGGTCAAGAACTGGGACCATACCCCCATCAGGCGATTGCCTTTCCGCCCCCGCAACCAAGCAATGCCAGTCGCAATAAAGCCAAGTGCGGGCAGTGCGGTTACGAGGTGACCTTACTGAAGCGTTGGGCCAGCTACGGCGCGCCGATCTGCCCTAAAGACAATATCCGCATGCAGGAGGCTGTACCCGAAACGATTGAAAACACTTTGAATGCCGACTCAGACTCAATTGCTGAGGGTAAGCCTGGGCGGGATACGATTCGGCGCGCCATCAGTTAGTGGCAGTAGCCTATTCTCCACCGCAAGGCTTGTAAAATGATTTCCAATTGTGCTGCCCGGCACACCGTCTAACTCACTCTCTATCTCAACTTCACGAAGCCCGCCATGAAAGCACAAAAAATAGTTCAGAATCCCAAAATTGCCGTCATTCCAGGAGATGGTATCGGTAAAGAAGTCATGCCCGAAGGCGTGCGCGCCTTAGAGGCGGTCAGCAGAAAACTAGGTATTCCGATGCAGTTTGATCACTTTGACTTTGCAAGCTGCGATTACTACCTCAAGCACGGCAAGATGATGCCGGACGATTGGTTTGATACCTTAATGCAATACGATGCCATTTTCTTTGGCGCTGTTGGTATGCCAGACATACTTCCAGACCATGTATCGCTCTGGGGAAGTTTGATTCAGTTCCGCCGCGGCTTTGATCAGTACGTCAATTTACGCCCCGTCCGTTTGCTGCCCGGCGTACCTTGCCCGCTTGCTAACCGCAAACCCGGCGACATTGATTTCTTCGTCGTACGCGAAAATACCGAAGGCGAGTACTCCAGTGTTGGCGGCAAAATGTTCCCCGATACCGATCGGGAATTTGTCTTACAAGAATCGGTTTTTACTCGCCACGGAGTCGATCGCATTCTGAAGTTTGCCTATGACCTAGCCCAGAGCCGCGATAAAAAACACCTGACGTCTGCAACCAAGTCCAACGGTATTGCAATCACCATGCCGTATTGGGATGAGCGGGTTGAGGCAATGGCAAAAAAATATCCGAATGTCAAAAGCGACAAGTATCACATCGATATTTTGACGGCGCAGTTTGTGATGAACCCAGACCGCTTCGATGTCGTAGTCGCTAGTAATTTATTTGGCGATATTCTGTCTGACTTAGGGCCTGCCTGTACCGGCACCATTGCAGTAGCGCCATCCGGCAGCATCAATCCCGAAGGATTATTTCCATCGCTCTTTGAGCCTGTGCATGGATCTGCGCCCGATATTTTTGGTAAGAAGATTGCCAACCCGATCGGCCAAATTTGGAGTGCCTCCATGATGATGGATCACTTGGGTTACCCCGAGGCGGGCAAGCGCATCTTTAAAGCCATCGAGGATGTCCTTTCATCGGGCCCTGGGCATGCACCACTCACACCGGATGTGGGCGGTACTGCGAAAACCGATGATCTGGGTAAAGCGATTGCGGCCGCAATCGAGCGCTAGACGCCCACGTCAATAGACGTGACTCAAATGCAATAAAGGGGGATTAATCCCCCTTTATTCATTTAGGCATTCTTAAATGCAGATACCTTTTAATACACTGTGTTTAATGCGCTGTGATTATTGTGCTGTATCAACGGCGCGCTCCCACACCGGATCTTTTTTACTTGCCTTCGCAATCTCGGCCAAGATTTGTTCATGGAGCTTGCAGTCATCTTCGCTGGCAGCCAACACCATTAAATTTTTTGGCAGTGGCTTGGTTTGCCCTGATGCATCAAGGTTAGCTGAGTAGTCAATTAAATCAATGGTGAGGTCTTCCTGGCCCCGCGTCATTGCAACATAGACCTCGGCTAATAGCTGTGCATCCAATAAAGCGCCATGCAAAGTACGATGCGTATTGCTAATTGAAAACCGTTCACATAAGGCATCCAATGAGTTCCGTTTACCCGGGAACATTTGGCGCGCATTGACGAGTGTGTCGATCACATTACTGACATGGGCTCGGAACGGAGTGCGTTTTAGAAGGGCGAACTCACTATCCAAAAACCCCAAATCAAACGGCGCATTGTGAATAATCAACTCAGCATCGGCAACAAACTCAATCAGATCTTCCGCGATCTGCGCAAAGACGGGTTTATCCGATAAAAAAGCGCGCGAGAGGCCATGAACAGCATAGGCGCCTGCATCGATGTCGCGCTCTGGATTAATGTAATGGTGAAATGTCCGCTCAGTAAGTCTGCGATTAACCAGCTCAACACAGCCAATTTCAATCACACGATCACCCGTGGCTGGATTAAGGCCAGTGGTTTCAGTATCGAGTATGACTTGGCGCATTAGGCTGTTCCTTCCAGGTCTGCGGGACTAATTTTGAGTGGGCCGCTACCGGCGTATTTATCCAGGTAGAGGTAGATAACTGGGGTAATAAAGAGTGTCACAAATTGCGACACAATTAAACCGCCAGCAACCGAGATACCCAGGGGTTGGCGAAGCTCAGCCCCCGCACCTAAACCCAGCGCAATTGGCAGGGCGCCCATGAGTGCCGCAAAGGTGGTCATCATGATTGGCCTAAAACGCAAAATACAGGCGGTCCGAATCGCTTCTTCAGGACTCATACCCTGGTTACGCTGTGCATCGAGTGCAAAGTCAATCATCAAGATGGCATTCTTCTTGACGATACCAATCAGCAGCAAAATGCCGATGATGGCAATGATGGAAAGTTCTAAATTAAACATCCACAAGAAGAGGAGTGCGCCGATGGCCGCAGACGGCAGTCCAGCCAAAATAGTCAGTGGATGAATATAGCTTTCATACAAGACGCCGAGTAAGACATAAATCACACCCAGTGCCGCCAAGATTAAGATAATTTGCCCCGATTGATTTTCCTTAAAGACCTTGGCGTCGCCGCCATAACTAGTAATGATCGAACTTGGCAGTTGAAGTTCCTTCACAAAGCCATCGATTGCTTTAGTGGCGTCACCCAATGGGATGTCGGGAGCCAAATTAAAAGAGATGGTGATCGCCGGAATTTGACCTTGGTGATTGACTGAGGTCGGACCCACTTCACGCTTAAAGCTCGCAAGCCCCGAGAGCGGGATGAGGCGATCGGTTGCGCGGCCCCGCACAAATACCTTACCTAAATCAGCTTCAAACTGGCGTTGATCATCAGCGGCTTGCAAAATAACTGAGTAGGTATTGACGTTGGTGTAAATCGATGACACTTGGCGTTCGCCAAAGGAGTTGTATAGCGCTTGACGGATATCGGCTACCGTGACACCCGCAGTTGCCGCTTTTTCTCGGTCAATGTCAATCTTGACATTAAGGCCGCGCAATTGCGAGTCAGTATTAACGTCCCGAAAGATTGGGTCTGCACGCATTTTTTCTAAGATCTTGGTAGACCATTCATTAATGCCATCAAAGCCCACGCTTTGCAGAGTAAATTGATAGCGGCTTTTGCTCGAGCGCCCACCCAGCTGCAGGTTTTGAATCGGTCGCATAAAAACAGAGATGCCAGGCAGCTCCCTAAAGTCTTTGCGGAGTGACTCTAGGACCATTTTCATATTTTCGCGCTCACTTTTGGGTTTGAGCACAATAAAAATCCGGCCGGTATTCGAACCTGCGCTAAGTCCGCCACCCAGGATGGAAACCGAATTGGCCACATTGGGATTATTCATGACGATTTGCGCAGCCTTGTCTTGCATTTCCAGCATGGATGGAAATGCCATATCTTCGGAAGCTTCCAATGTTGCAATGATCTGTCCGATATCCTCCTCTGGAAAAAATCCTTTTGGGCTGTAAATAAACATCACGATTGTCAGAATGATCGTAGCAACCGAACCGAGTAAAACGGGCTTGCGGTAAATCAAGGCTTTATCGAGGTAGTGAATATAGCGCTCGGTAGTCCAAGAAAACAGCTGGTCAAAGCGGCGATTGATCGCAAATTCTTTTGCGACATGGCCAGGCTTTGGTAAAAAGCGACTGCACAGCATGGGGACCAGCGTTAAGGAAACTACTGCTGATACCAAGACTGCCAAGGACACCACTACTGCAAATTCCCTAAACAGCAATCCGGCAGGGCCTTGCATAAAAAAGAGAGGAATAAAGACCGCCACCAGGGAGAGTGAGATCGACACAATCGTGAAGCCCACTTCCTTGCTGCCCTTGAGGGCTGCCTTTAGTGGCGACATCCCTTGTTCGGTATAGCGCACAATATTTTCAAGTACCACAATCGAATCGTCCACCACTAAGCCAACTGCGAGCGTAATGCCCAGCAAGGAAATGTTATCTAGGCTGTATCCCATGAAGTAGAGCAGAGAAAAGGCGCCAATCAGGGAGATTGGCAAACTGAGGGATGGAATGATGGTGGCTGAGGCGTGCTTTAAGAACAGGAAAATAACCAGTATCACTAAGGCAATCGTGAGCAGCAGTGTGATATTGACATCATGGATCGCCTCACGAATGGACACGGAGCGATCGTTGACCGGAATTAACTTGATGGAGGCGGGCAACTGTTTTTCAAACTCAGGCAGCAAGGCTCGAATGGAGTCGACTACCTTCACCGTATTAGCATTGGGTTGCCGTAATACTGCAATCGCAATTGAGCGCTCACCATTGGTGGTAGAGAGCCAGCGAACATTTTCATAGCTCTCGACCACATCGGCGACGTTGCCAAGGTAAATGGGTAAACCATTACGCTGGGCAATAATTAAGTTACTAAAGTCCTTGGCGGTAACCAATTGCTCATTGGCATAAATCGTCATGGCCTGACGAGGGCCATCCAAAATGCCAACGGGCGTATTGCTATTTGCTTTATTTAGGGCAAGCGCAATGTCTTCCATCGTCAGGTTATTAATGGCCAAGGCATCTGGCCTTGCTTTAACGCGAATAGCGTAGCGCTTTGCGCCATAAATCTGAATCTGTGCCACTCCATCAATCGTTGATAAAGTAGGTGAAATTAAATTCTCCGCGTAATTATTTAAATCCGAAAGATCGAGCGAGGGCGAGGTCATGCCGATAATCAAGATCGGCGCGTCGGCGGGATTGACCTTCCGATACGAGGGCTGAATGGTCATCTCAATCGGCAAACGTCGCTGCGCTCGCAGTAATGCGGCCTGCACATCGACTGCAGCCTTATCAATATCCCGATCATTATTAAATTCTAGAGATATGCTGGTGCTGCCGAGGGAATTTACCGAGCTAATGAGCTTGATGCCATCGATGGTAGAAAATTCTTTTTCAAGTGGCAGCGCAACTGCGGATGCCATGGTTTCTGGCGAAGCGCCAGGCAAACTCGCGCTGACTGAAATGACGGGCGTATTAAAACTGGGGAGGGCGGCAACCGGAATTTTGGTGTAGGCGACGATCCCAGCAATTACCGTCGCCAGCGACAGCAAGGTGGTCATAATCGGCCGCCGAATACACAGCTCAGACAGCGTCATTTTTTCTCAGGAGCCGCGGGGGCGGTGGGGGCTGGTTTAGCCAGTGCTTTTGGGGTGTTGGCGGGTTTTGCTTCGCGCACTTTGGTGCCTGGGCGCAGATTTTGTGCTCCCTCAACCACAATTCGTGACCCTGTATCGATGCCCTCGATGACGGCATTGCCTTGGTACTCATAGAGTACTTTGACCGGCTTCATCACCACTTTGTCATCGTCTTTTTCAACCAGGTAGACAAAGCGACCCTTTGGATTAATAATCACCGCTTGCGATGGCAACAGCATGACATCGCGCAAGATACTGGCTTCCAATTTGACCCGCGCAAATTGCCCCGGTATTAATGCACCATTTTTATTCTCTAAGCGCGCCTTCAGGCGGACTGCGCCAATGACTGGATCCACTTGGTTGTCAACGACATAAACCAGGCCAGCGTATTGTGTTTTATCAACGTCGCCAACGGTAATCGTGACCGGAAGTTGCCTATCGCCTTTGCGCGCGGCATTAAGCAGTGGAATATCGCGCTCAGGAATAATGAACGCGACGTTAATCGGATCCAGTTGCGTAATGGTGACCATTGCACCCGTTGTCGAGGTTGCAGTCGAGCTAGTGGATGAGACCACCACATTGCTTGCTTGTACTAAAGAGCCCGGAAAGACATTAATAATGCCGGCACGCCCATCGATTGGGGAACGCAAGTAATTGAACGACAGTTGTACCTCGGCAGCGCGAGCCGCTGCTTGGGTTGATGCGGCATTGGCTTCTGCTGTATCGAGCCCTGCTTTGGAAATGAAATTCTTGGCCACTAATTCTTTGGCGCGCGCCAGTTGACGTTTTGCGTCGTTGGCCAGAGCTTGGGTGCGATCAAAATTGGCCTTGTCGGTCCGGTCATCGAGGGTAAAAAGTAAATCCCCCTTTTTAACGATCTGGCCTTCCGAAATATTGACCTTGGAGACGATGTTTGTAATTTGTGGGCGGATATCAACAATGCTCGCGGCCGCAATAGTGCCGGTTGCTTCGATCACGAACGGAACATCTTTGCGTTCCACAATCACGCTACTGACCGTTTGTGGACCGCCTCTTTTACTGGCAGGCGGGTTAAAGTGATCGTAGGCCTTATTAGCCGCAAATAGGATTACCGCAAGCGCAAGGATCCACCATTTGCGGCGGATGGCAAACGCCCATATGCTGGCAAAGTCAATTTTTGACCAGAGCAATGCGATTTTCGACAGCAGGTAGTTGCTGACCCTTTGAATGGTTTGCAACAGCGACGAGGCAACTTTGCTTAACCAGGGTGTTTTTGGAGCGTTTTCAGCCAATTAATCTCAGTTTTTCTTAGGTATCTAGCGATGAAGCTATTGGGTGCTTTTGGATGCCCCATTCTCTCATAAGCCTTTGGGCTTGGTGTAAAGCCAGCCTGCCTGAAAAGCGGCCTACAACTACCCCTCTAAAGTGCTCTAGGCACTTCGTTTTGCGAGCAACTCTTCTACCCCGCGGTTGGCCAAGGCATCGGCTAGCTCATTGCCGGGGTGGCCATTGTGGCCGCGCACCCAATGCCAGGCAATTTGGTGACCGGGCAGGAGGGCATCGAGCTCTTGCCAAAGGTCAGCGTTTTTAACGGGCTCGCGACTGGAGGTTCGCCATTGGCGCTTTTTCCAACCTTCCAGCCATTCAGTAACCCCTTTTTGAACATACTGCGAGTCGGTGTACAGCGCAACGCTGGAACGTTGCTTGAGTGCGCGCAGCGCATGAATAACCGCGCTCATTTCCATGCGGTTATTGGTGGTTAGGTCAGCGCCGCCATGCATGTGCCGTTCATGCTCACCAGATCGCAACACTGCACCCCAACCCCCGGGACCTGGGTTGCCTTTGCAGGCGCCATCGGTATAAATGGTGATGTGGGGCAGGGTAGGATCAGGCTGGCTCATGGCGGTCATGTTGGTTGTGGGGAGCAGTAGGCTGTATTTTGCTCTCCACCACGGGATTAAGTTGACGTAGCGGCGAGGGCCGTTTTTGTGCCACACGACCAACCAGGCGCATGCCAGGGTGGCGTTTGACAGCAGACACCATAAATACGCCGCCAAAAATAGGCCACCACCGATTGCCCATGGGCTCCAGGTAATTCATGCGCGCAATCGCTGACTCTCCTTGTAAGGGCAGTTTGTAGCAGGCAAAGTGGCCACGGTCCAAGGAGAAGTTCAGTAACTTTAACCAGTCACGGATGCGCAGCAAATTAATAAACTGACCATCGCGGGGTAAAAATGGTTTACCAATTAAGCGACCAAGGTATTGCCGTGCACCCCATAGGCTGGCGGGATTAAATCCAGATAAAATAAGCCTGCCTTCGGGCACGAGGACGCGATCGGCCTCGCGCAGAATATGATGCGGGTCATCCGCAAACTCCAATACGTGCGGCAATACCAATAGATCGACGCTCTCTGCCGCAAAAGGCAGTTCGTCGGGCAAACCTTCAATGACGTGCCAAGTCGGTGTTGCCGATATAGTGGATTGCGCACCTAAGGATTGATCTGCATGCGTTAACAGGGCGCGCATCGGCATCCGGTTTTCGCGCAAACAATGGAGTTGCGGCAAGCCAATTTGAACCGCATTAAAGCCAAATACGTCCACGACCGTTTTATCAAACCACACTTGCTCTTGACGCAAAACATATTGACCAGGGGGCGAGGCAAGCCACGCATCCCATGAGCCATCTGCTGACAAAATAGGGCTTTCGGGCGAGGCTTGGGTTGGTATCATGTACCTATGGTAACGAAAACTGCATTGCAAGTCTGGCCGATTCCGGCATTTGACGATAACTACATCTGGTGCATTCACGATGGAGTGTCTGCCTTGGTGGTTGACCCGGGTGATGCGGGCCCGGTATTGGACTACTTAGAAAGCCAATCGCTGACCCTCACCGGCATTCTGATTACTCACCACCACGCAGACCATACGGGCGGCATTCAGGATTTGTTGGCCTACGTCGCCACGGATTCCCTACCAGTGTATGGCCCAGCAGCAGAGGTCATTCCGGGGCGAACCCAGGCCTTAATGGAGGGCGACCGAGTGGAATGCGTTGCACCAGCGATTGCGTTTACGGTCTTGGAAGTTCCCGGCCATACCTTGGGGCACATTGCCTATTTTGCTGCCGGTAATGCATCCAGGCTTTTTTGTGGTGATACCTTATTTGCATCGGGCTGCGGCCGCTTGTTTGAAGGAACGCCCACCCAGATGTCGCAATCGTTAGCGAAATTT